>JBFYXR010000414.1:0-6670 GCA_041310455.1 Desulfobacteraceae bacterium
TAACGGCCGGCAATGCATCAGGCATTAACGATGCCGGGGCTGCCCTGCTTCTCATGACCTCCGAAAAGGCTAAAGAGATGGGGCTTAAACCCCTTGTAAGGATCAAAGATTACTCCTCCGCGGCTATAGACCCTGCCTATATGGGTGTCGGTCCTGTGCCTGCTGTAAGGAAGATACTCAAGAGGCAAGGCCTTTCAATGAATGATTTCGGCGCGATCGAGCTTAACGAGGCCTTTGCCAGCCAGGCGATCGCCTGTGTAAGGGAACTGAAGGCCGATCCTGATAAAACAAATATCCACGGCAGCGGCATCTCCATAGGCCATCCCATCGGCGCCAGCGGGGCAAGACTCCTTGTAACGCTGATAGGCATAATGCTGAGAGGCAACCATGATCTTGGCCTTGGCGCGCTCTGTATAGGCGGCGGTCAGGGCATGGCAATGGTGCTTGAAAGGATGTAATAAAAGAGAGGTGTAAGGCGCAGGGCCAAGTTAGATTTGAAATTTCAAATCTCAAATTTGAAATTCATTCCCCCTGCGCCATTTGCCCTTAGCCGTGCGCCTTTATTCGTAAAACCCTGCGCCATGCGCCTTGAGCCATGCGCCTTATATTTATTTTTTCATAGGAGTAATTAATGGACTACAACAACATCATGTTCAGTAAAGAAGGGGGCATTGCAATTATAAAGTTCAACCGTCCCAAGGCCTTGAACGCGGTTAATCCTGATGTCTTTCTTGAAATGAGTGATGCCCTGGACAAGATAATCTCAGACAGGACGGTCAAGGTTCTGATATTGACAGGGGAAGGTGAAAAGGCGTTTGTCGCCGGGGCAGATATTGCACACATGGTCAATCTTTCACCCCTTCAGCTGAAGGACTTCTCACGCAACGGCCAGGAAATACTTTTCAGGCTCGAGAAACTCCCCATCCCGGTGATTGCATGCGTAAATGGCTTCGCCCTGGGGGGCGGCTGTGAGATTGCCATGGCGTGTGATTTTATTTATGCCTCGGAAACCGCAAAATTCGGCCAGCCTGAGATTACCCTGGGCGTGATCCCGGGATTCGGCGGCACACAGCGGCTTTCAAGGCTGGTAGGAAAGGCCATGGCAAAGGAACTCTGCATGACAGGCGCGATGATAAACGCACAGGAGGCAAAGGATATGGGCCTTGTCAACAGGATCTTCCCCAAGGACAAGCTCTGGGAGGAGACAATGAAGACGGCCGGCCTGATAGCCGGTAAAGGCAAGGTTGCCCTGCGGGCGATCAAGGAATGCATCGGACGCGGACTTGATGTGGATCTTCAGGACGGATGCTATATGGAATCAGAGGCATTCGGTCTGATCGCCGCCAGCCCTGACCAGAAAGAGGGCATGACTGCCTTTCTGGAAAAGAGGGCGCCTCAATTCAAAGGGGATTTCTGCTAGATCTGTAAATCCTAATATATGAACTCCCCATTTGAATGCTACAGAGAGATTATACCTGATTTCCCGGAATTTCTTGAGAGTCTCTCCAGGCCCATGCCGGTTCACCTGAGGGTGAACAGCCTTAAGGCCGAGCCGGCAAAACTGGTTTCAATGCTTGATAAAAAGGGCATAGATATCATGCCATCCTGTGAAGGCAACCGATATCTTTTTAATGCCCCTTCCCTGAGCTCACCCGGGAGCCTTCTGGAATATCTCATAGGGTACATTCATCCCCAGGCCCTCACATCATGCCTGGCCTCTATTGTCCTGTCCCCTGCATATTCCAGCTGTGTCCTGGACATGTGCGCCTCTCCGGGCGGAAAGACAGCGCATCTTGCCCAGATAATGAACAACAGCGGACTGATTGTTGCCAATGAGCTTTACAGGACAAGGCATATCCCGCTTGCACATACACTTTTGAGACTTGGTGTTCTGAATGCCGTAATAACATCCTATCAGGCACAGGAATTTCCGGTGAATCAGCAGTTTGACTATGTGCTGGCTGATGTCCCCTGTTCAGGAGAGGGCAGAATCAGGCATACCGTCGGTGCGGAGATATCCAGAACACCAAAAAAAAGCAGAGGGCACAGCCTTCCGGAGATGCAGAAGAAGATACTGCTGCGCGGATGCGACCTGTTGAAAAGCGGCGGTGAAATGCTTTACTCCACCTGCACCTATAATCCGGAAGAAAATGAATCTGTGGTCAACTTCCTCCTTCAGAACAGGGATATCACTATACTTCCGATTGATGCAGGCTTTAAATATGAAAAGGGACTTACCCTTTGGCGGAACGACAAATATGACGCGCGGCTTGAACGGACAGCAAGATTCTATCCCCACAGAATCGATTCGGTGGGATTCTTCATGGCCAGAATTCGCAAAGGATGAAAGGCATGATCTGTTTTCATACCTGGAAGAGAGATTCGGGATGGCAGTCGGTATATTCGATGAGTATCATCTGCTCAAAAAGAATAAAAGCTGGTGGCTATTACGGAAATCCGATTATATAACCCGAGTATCATCGCTGAAGGTGGTGATGACCGGTCTGAAGGCCTTTCAGGAAGTGGGGAGATATATCAAGCCCACTACCAGGATGATCCAGGTCTTCGGCCATCATGCGGCACGGTCAGTGCTGGATGTAACTGAAGATGATATAGATAAAATGGCACAGGGCAGTTACATTTCCAGTGACATGGAGGTTGATAACGGCTATATTATAATGTCATTCAAAGGCGCAGTAATCGGGCTCGGCCTTTTTATAGACGGCAGGATCACATCTCAGATACCCAGGAGGGATCTTGCTTCATTTGTTTATCAGGGCAATATGGAGATATCCAATGGGTGTCAAACAGATTAACATGATTCGGCGGCAAAACAGGATGTCTTGGAGGTTGTGAAAAATGCAGAGATATCTATCACTCAGAAGGAATTCCGTACCCTCGGGAAGTTATGTCATCAGCAGCAAGAAAAATGAGATCCTCAGTGCGTACCTTGGATCGTGTGTTGGTGTCGCCGTCAGTGATACGAAAAACGGCATAGGCGGACTGATCCACCTGCTCCTGGCAGCACCTACCGCAGAAGGAAATACCATGGGCAGACCTGAGAATTATGCCCTGACAGGGCTCCCGATGTTTCTCAGGGATCTTTACAAGAGCGGTGCACAAAAGGAATGCCTTAAGGCAGTTGTGGCAGGGGGGGTCCTCGTGGGTCCGGTATCCGGGGTCGACATAAATCTGGATATAGGCGGGAAGACCACTGAGGTCGTTGAAAGAATACTCAGGGAGGAAGGGATACCGATTGCGCAATCGGAGACAGGCGGCTATTTCAGCTGCTGCCTGGATCTTAATCTTTCCAACTGGAAAAGCAGCATAGAACTCATAAATATGCCGGTGGAATCGCCGGAGGTAACATTTGCCAAGCCGACAAAAGCTCAGCTTGAAAGGGCGATGGCCGATGTGCGCCCCATACCCCAGATCGTCTTAAAGATAATAAGGATGATCCAGGATGACAACTGCAGCATGTCCGATCTCGCCAAAGAGGTGCGACAGGAGCAGGTAATAACTGCCAAGGTCCTCAGGCTATGCAACACGGCTTTTTTCCGGCAGAAGATCAAGGTCGATTCCATTGACAGGGCGCTGCTGGTGCTTGGTGAAAAACGTTTGCTGCAGCTTGCCATTTCCGCATCCATGGAAGATTTTTTCCCGGGGGACTCAGGCGGATATTCGTTTTGCAAAGGGGGCCTGTTCAACCACGCCGTAGGAACTGCCATAATATGTGAAAAGCTCGCAACAATAACAGGGCTTGTATCAGACGATATAGCCTACACGGCCGGGCTCCTGCATGACATTGGAAAGGTCGCGCTAGACCAGTATATGGGGCTGGCCTATCCGCTTTTCTATAGAAAGATCCAGGTCGGAGACGAGAGCCTTGTCAACGTTGAGAATGAAGTCTTCGGCGCCACACATACCGAGATCGGGGGGCTGCTGGCAGATCAGTGGTCGATGCCTGAAGATATTACAGAGGTCATTAAATGCCATCATGATCCTGAGCTTGCATCCCTGAACCCGGCACTGACTCATATTGTCTATTTTGCAGACCTTATACTGTCCAGGTTCATGGTCGGGAATGAGCTGGACAGGCTCAACACCGATGATTTTAATGAAAGATTGAACAGGATAGGGCTGACACCTGAACTTTTCCCAGCGGTAATTGAAAAATTGTCAGGGGAGATTTCCAACCTGTCTTTGTCCGAAAAAGAGTGAAGAAAAGGCATGAGCCAGGGAAGCACAGCAAAATCGGCAAAAAAAATAATGCTCGCCGTTATGGGTTCGCGCGTCCTGGGCCTTGTACGCGAGATCGTCCTTAATGCTGTCTTCGGGGCCGGAAAAGAACTTGATGCCTTTATTGCGGCATTCCGCATTCCTAATCTCCTTCGCGATCTCTTTGCCGAAGGGGCATTATCCGTATCCTTTGTTACAACCTTTTCAAAAAAGATGGAGACCGAAGGAAAGGCTGCCGCCTTCAGGCTTGCCAGCCTGGTAATTTCCTTTATCTGCGTTGTACTTGGCGCCATTACGCTGCTTGGTATTTTCGGCAGTGAATGGATTGTTAAACTCGTAGCTTCAGGTTTCTATTCCGTGCCCGGAAAAGCTGAATTAACCATTCAGCTCACACGCATCCTCTTTCCCTTTATTTTTTTTGTATCCCTCGCGGCCGTTTACATGGGGCTATTGAACAGCCTTGGGAGCTTCGGACTTCCTGCATCAGCCTCAACAGCATTCAATGCAACGTCCATTGTAAGCGGTCTGGCTATAGGATGGCTGATTGACCCTAACCTCGGATGGAAGGCAATATACGGTTTTGCCATAGGAACAGTGCTGGGAGGGGTTGTTCAATTTCTGATCCAGGTGCCTCGATCGAAACAACTGGGATTTCATTACAGGTGGATGCTGGATTGGAAAGACAGCGGATTAAAACAGGTGTTGATGCTGACTCTGCCGTCAGTGATTGCCGGAGCTGCCGTACAGGTTAATGTCCTGGTAAATACGCAGTTTGCTTCCTGGCTGGAAAACGGGGCAGTTACATGCCTTAATAATGCCTTTCGGTTAATGCAGCTTCCCATAGGCATGTTTGGAGTTGCTATTGCATCCGTGGTGTTGCCCATGGTTTCAAGATCTGCTGCACAGAAAAACATGGAACATTTCCGTGACAAGATTTCTGAGGGGATCAAACTGGCCCTGTTTTTAACAGTGCCGGCGTCAGTAGGATTGGCCGTGCTGGCCAGGCCTATTATCGGCATTATTTATCAGCATGGAGCCTTTACCTCCTACAGCACTGCACAAACTGCAGTGGCGCTCCAGGCCTATACGGTAGGTCTTGCAGGTTACGCGTGCATCAAGGTCCTGGCGCCCTCATTTTACGCCATTGATCTGCCAAGGATACCTGTGCGCATAAGCATAACCGGGATTGCAATCAATATTATCCTGAATTCCATTTTTATCTTTATTTTGGATTTCGGAATACTGGGTTTGGCCTTGTCAACATCCGCTGTAGCGCTTATCAATGTTTTGCAGCTTGCCTATGAATTGCGCTCAAGGATAGGCGCCTATGGTCAGATGTTTGAATTTTTCAAAAAGATTATCCTGGCCTCGGCAATCATGGGGCTGTGCGTCTATGGTTTGAAGATATTCCTTGAGCCGCATTTCACACGGTTCTGGGGGAACCTCTTTCTGCTTCTCATTGCTATCAGCGCCGGCATTGCGGTCTTTCTATTTGCGGCGTGGGCGCTGAAGATGAAAGAGCTGCATATGCTCCTGCCTTCTAAATTAACCCGAACAGCTGCACAAAATTAGTTCCCCCAAAGAAATAACAGACCTTGAAAATGGGATAGGAAAGCAGCCTGCCCAGGATATTAAGATTCGTAAAATTATCCATAAGCAGTATGAGAATCAGGATAATCGGTGCATACCTGCTTGCCTCACGGAATTTTTGTCCGCTTGCCGGAGGCAGGAGATTTTCAAGGACATGCGACCCGTCCAGCGGCGGTATGGGCAGCAGGTTGAACAATCCAAGACCCGTGTTCATAATGATCATGTAAAGAAGTATCTTGATATATACCTCCGATGGAAAAAGCAAATACCTGATCAAAATGCCTGCGGCAAATGCTGTGGCAAGGTTGGTAAGAGGTCCGGCCAGGGCCATACGTATTGTATCTGATCTCATGTTTTTAAAATATCTGATATTGACAGGCACTGGTTTTGCCCAACCGAAATTAAAGAGAAAAAGGCATATGGCCCCAATAGGATCAATGTGGCTGATCGGATTCATTGTGAGCCTGCCTGCATTTTTGGCAGTAGGATCTCCAAATGCCAGGGCTGCCCTCCCGTGGGCATATTCGTGGACAGTTATCGCGAAGAGAAGAACAGGTATCCTGATTATCCATTCCGCTATCTGGTTTGCCATAAATTCCGCCTTTTATCCATATGCATTTAACAATAAAAAATTATCCGGTGAATTACATTTTCATGATTCCATTATTTATCAAAGATGTATATACTAAAAGCAGTATATAGTGCAAGAGGGAGAGGAGTAATAAAAGAAGGAGGCAAATATGGGCATAAGAAGAGCTGATTTTGCCGGCTCCTGGTATCCGGGGACAGAGTCTGAGTGCCGGAAGGTCATAGATGCCTTTTCAGAGGCCACTGTAACCTG
>JBFYXR010000416.1:0-3205 GCA_041310455.1 Desulfobacteraceae bacterium
AGCCATACTCGGCCTGATTCCCATGGTAACAGGGATATCCTTTGATTTTCATGAGATGAAGCTCAAGACAGTCAGTGAATCAACCCAATTCTGGAGCAATATGGGTATTTCAGTCATATTCGGGCTGGCATTATCCACAATGCTCACCCTTTTAGTTGTGCCGGCGCTGTACTCTCTTCTTCACAGCGCGAGCGATGCATCCTCCAAAGGGATAAAAGCCATTAAGAAAGCTTACTGGGCGCCGTTCCATAGAATCACGGGAACGAGCCCTGAAGAAGAGAAAGAATAATTAAAGCTGATATGGCAGACAGGGTAAACAGGGATAATCTCGCTATCGTTCTGGTAGAGCCCAAGCTCCCTGAAAATATAGGGGCGGTCGCAAGGGCCATGAACAATATGGACATAAGGCGGTTGATGGTTGTCAATCCAGGCAACATGGATCCTGATCGCGTAATGAAAATGGCCACATCCCATTCGATGGATATCCTGGAAAACATGAAGGTTCATGATGATCTGAGGGGCGCTCTTGCGCCTTTTGGATATATTGCCGGGACTACCGCAAGGGTGGGAGCGATGAGACCGGCCCTGACTACCCCGAAAAATTTCGCAAAGGATCTTATTCCTGTCTCCAAGGAAAATGATGTTGCCATATTATTCGGTCCTGAAGACCGTGGGCTTTCCAATGGTCACCTGAGTTACTGCCATACAATCATCAATATCCCAACATCCGAATTTTCCTCCCTTAACCTTGCTCAGGCTGTAATGATTGTCTGTTATGAGTTGTTTCAGGCAACCAGCGAAAACCTGGATTCAAAGTCGCCCCGCCTGGCAAACAGCTTTGAGCTGGAGGGGATGTATGATCATCTGGACAAAGTCCTGACCAAGATCGGGTTTATAAACCCTCAAAATCCTGAGCGCTGGATGTGGAACATAAGGAGGTTCCTGTCACGGCTCCCTTTGCAGGCCATGGAAGTCCGGGTGATAAGAGGTATCTGCCGTCAGATAGACTGGTATGTTGATAAGGCGGTCAGGAAGGCAAAAGATAAGTAAGCCGTTCAATCAAGATAATAGCCGTATTCCATGGACAGATAGCCTGATGGGACCGCAAATCCTACTCCGCTTACAGGCAGCCCATTCTGTGAAGTTATCCGCCGGCTTACAACGCCTATGGCCTTGCCGTTTTCATCGACGAGCGGGCCCCCGCTGTTGCCCGTTCTGACAGGCGCAGAAAACTGGACAACATCATCCTTTGTTGCGGCATTTTCTCTCATTCCTGTAAAAACCCCGTCAGTTACAGTAGCCTGAAGACCAAGGGAATTTCCTACGGCATAGACCCTGTCGCCGGGGGTTATTGTAAAAGGGTCTCCAATCAAAAGAAATGGTGTTTTTTCTCTGACAAGCACAAGGATCAGTGCCAGGTCGTGTTTTTCATTTAATGATATTACTCCTATGGGGTGCTCACTGCCGTCGTTCAAAACAGCGACATGATTGTCATCATCTTCAATCACGTGCCTGCACGTTATTGCATACCCTTTTGAAGATATAAAAAATCCGGTTCCAAGATTATGGCCGCCTTTAATGCTGAAAGTGGAATCAATGATCTTTTTTATGGAATCTTTGTATTCATACACAGCGGTTCCGATGTCCTCGGAATTCTTTTTCGTCAAGTCGGCGCCCATGGCGGCTTCGCCTTGATTCAGGGTTTCGGATGGCATAGCAGGATCATCAGGAACAAGATCTGAAAAGTGTACCACCCCATCTTTGCCCACCCATTTAAAGAATTCAGCGGCCGATAAATTTGCGGCGGAAATAATAAGGAGCAGGGCCGGAAGAAAAATAAGATTCAGGTTAAATATTATCATTTTCTCATAACTGCCCCCTTGCTCCCTCTTATCTTAAGAGGGGAGAAAAAATCTTGAACAGGCTGGTATTAAACCTCATATAAGTTTCATCTTCGATCAAAATTACCGAAACAACGGCAAGCGCCCTGGCTGTCATCTATATCAGACAGGTTTAATATGTCAATATATTCAGCATTTTGCGTCCTGCCGTGAATAAAGATAACGCAATCATTTGATATGTTCATTTAGATGAACGAAATAATGTGAGTTTCATACTTTATTTAAATATTATTTGTCGTTTAAAATACTATTATAAACAAGTAGATATAGACTTTTAAAAGTCTTAAAATAAATCTATTGACAAGCCATAATTAAATAGCTAAAATATATTGCAAATTAAATTCAATATGCTGAACAATATAATATTATCCAAAAAGTGTTTTAGCAGGCGCAAGCAGCCTGTTTAGAGGTAAAAAAATTTATGACTATGAATGTTCTTTCAGTAAATCCAAGAAAATGTGACGGGTGCGGTGATTGTGAGACGGCCTGCTCCGAAAAGCATACCGGAGTTCAAGGTAAGGCGTTTTCCCGCATCCGGGTTGTGGGCGGCAACGGCCATGGAAGGCTCTATGTGCCATTTGTCTGCAGGCAATGTGATGATCCTCCCTGCATGTCAGTATGCCAGAACTCGGCAATTTATAAAGATGATAAATTACACAGGAATGTAATTGATGCAAATAAATGCATCGGCTGCAAGATGTGTTTTTCCGCATGTCCTTTTGGTGCTATAGGATTTGACTCCACAAGGGGTTTTGCCTACAAATGCGAATTATGTGATGGAAACCCTGAGTGTGTTAACGCATGTCAAAAAGGAGCAATTGAATATATTAAAGGATATGATCTGAATTCAATAAGGATGAGCGAATCAGCAAATAAACATTACGCTGTCATACGCAACCAGATATAAACGGTGCATAGACAGTTCAGGAGAAGTAAGCATGTCATTTTTTAAAGTGAATCATAACTGCAACGGGTGCCTTTCATGTGTTCAGAACTGCCCTGCAAATGCTTTGAGTCATAGGGATGAAGGCAGCAAAAGGACCCTGATGCATAATATATCCCTCTGCGCCAGATGCGGCAATTGCTGGAGGATATGTCCCCAGAAGGCGGTTGAATTTCAGGGTATATTAAACGGGCAATGGGATGAAGTAACAACAATGGAACTGGTTCATTGCATGATTTGCGGCGAGCCGCTTTATACCGACAATTTTAAGAAAGCCATGGACGGGAAACTGGAGTATGAACCTGCAGCCCTATGTCCTCTTCACAAAAAGACCTTTTCCCTGGATGCATGGCGTCACCTG
>JBFYXR010000418.1:0-3463 GCA_041310455.1 Desulfobacteraceae bacterium
GGGCACATTCCTGGGAATAACCATGCTGGTAAGGGTATTTGCATAGAAAACGCCCTTTGTCCTTTCCTGCTGCCGCCAAAATAGAGAAACCCATCCCCCTCGTTTGAGAGGGACAGGTTTTGGGAGGGAGCACACAATACTCCATGAATGTCACCCTGCAACCTTACTTTTTTCGCTGCCACGAAAAAGGCCGGTTTTCTGAGCAATGATCCAGGGCACGTGTGCGATAAACGTCTATCTATTATTCAAATGGCATGCCACATTATTATTTTTCACACCAATGCTTACAGTCCAATGGCGTAAATGGACAGGTTCTCTCGTTATATCAAATGATTATAATCTAAATAATTTATTAGATATCCCTTTTTTCCCATGGGGGGAATGATGTGTATTTCAGGTAATACTCATAGAATTGCACATTATAATGTGCATCACTGCACTATTATTTGTGCACAAGGTAAAAGTTATCACTTATCCCCCTGAGCCATGTTTGATTTTATTTGCATAACTTTCTTTTCATGATAGTATTTCCGACATTACAACGAAGGAGGAAGAATCAATGCCTGTAAAACCCAGCGAGAAAGAGGAAGAATATTTTGCAAAAATGCAGTTTGAAAAAAAGAAGAAAATTGAGGAAGAAAAACATAAAAAGCTGGCCGCTACGGAGAAGAGCAGACTCAGGGAGCTTCATTTCATGAGATGTCCGAAATGCGGGATGGAGCTTATTGAGATCGATTACAAGGGTATCAGGATTGACAAGTGTTCCGATTGCGAAGGGATCTGGCTTGATTCCGGGGAACTGGACAGGGTTTCAAAGATAGAAAAATCAGGTTTGGATAAACTTTTCAGTGTCTTCAAATAGCACTATTAGAAAGTTCAAAGATTTATATCCGGCAAAGGCCGGCTGCGAAGCACCTCTATCCCTTTCATGCAAGTCAGATCAAAGCTGATTGGGGTGACAGCTATCATGCCCTCCGCCAGGGCCCGGGCGTCGGAGTCTTCCCTCTCATGCTCTACCCTGGTTTCGCCGGTAAGCCAGTAATATACATTTCCCCTCGGGTCAATCCTCTGTTCATATCTCTCCCTGAACCTTCCTACACCCTGCCTCGTGATTGCCACGCCTTTTATACATTCAAGGGGGATTGCGGGCACGTTTACATTAAGCGCGATGCCATTACTTAATTCACTTTCGGCAAGCAGTTTTATGATTTTCCGGCTGAATGAGGCCGCGACGCTGAAGTCAGGATCCTTGCGTGTATCCAGGGAAATTGCCGCTGACCGGACCCCGAGGAAGGCGCCCTCCGTAGCCGCCGAAACAGTGCCTGAATAGAGGACATTGACCCCCACGTTTGCGCCGAGATTAATGCCCGATAAAATCATATCCGGAGGCGACTTCATCAATTCCTGGACCGCTATCTTGACGCAGTCGGCCGGAGTGCCGGTAACGCCGTACCCGAAGAATGCCCCGTCTTTAACAATCTCCTGTATCCTCAAAGGCGATCTAAGGGTTATGGCATGGCCCACTGCGCTCATCTCAGATTCAGGGGCGACAACCGAGAGATCAAAGTCCCTCTTCAGTTCAGTATAAAGCGCCATCAGCCCCGGGGCGTGAATCCCGTCATCATTAGTCAAAAGTATCCTCACAATTAAACCCCTCCGTTCAGTTTTTCACACATGGCCGTTGACCTGTGCTATTATGTGGATGTATAACATAGATCATTCAAAAAGTACAAAACGGATAGGCCAACAATTGAAAAGAGATCATGAAAACATCTATCACCGTGAACTCCATACCGTCCTCAAATTCAGCGCGTTAATCAATTCTTCACTGGAAATTGAGAGCGTCCTTGATAATGCAATGAAATTCTCCGAGGAATTCATTAATGCCGAGGCAAGCTCAATCTATGAGCTTGACGAGGAGAAGAATGAACTCTTCATAAGGGTCGCAAGGGGAGAGAAGAAGGATCTTATAAAAACCGTCAGGCTCAAGGTCGGAGAGGGAATAGCCGGGAGGGTTGTTCAAACAGGCCAGCCCATGGTAGTCCAGAATGCCGGTGAGGAAAAGTGTTTCAGCGATAAATATGACCGCATGAGCGGCTTTACAACAAGATCCCTTCTGTGTGTTCCGCTGATTTTAAGGGGAAGGACCATAGGCGCCATTCAGGTCCTGAATAAAAAAAGCCATAAACATTTTACAGAGGCTGACCTGGAGATACTCATAAGCCTTTCCCAGCAGATCGCTGTAGCCATGGAGAACGCAAAGCTCTATCGCAGGCTTGAACATAAGTTCGAATTGACGGCCCTGGAACTTAAAACTACCCAGGAAAAATTGATAAGGTCCGAGAGGATAGCGGCCATGGGAAACCTGGTCAACGGCATCGCCCATGAAATAAGAAATCCCGTGATGACTATTGGGGGGTTTGCACTCAGGATCAAAGACGCTGTCTCGGGAGACACAGGATTGCAGAGATACGCCGACATAATCTTGAGCGAAACCAAGCGCCTTGAGAACCTCGTGAAAAAGGTAAATGAATTTCTGGGGATTCAGTCTGCAGAAATCAGGAGTGATGATATTGAACCTTTGGTCAGGGATGTCATTTCAAGATACAGGCCCCAGGCTGAGAAACAGCAGGTTGAGGTGGCGGCCCTAATTGGGGGTGACCTGCCGGCAATAGATATGGACCCGGGACAGGTCCGGTCTGCCCTTGAAAATATTATTGAAAACAGCCTTGAAGCCATGAGAAACGGCGGGAAACTCGAGATTTATATAAACAGGAAGAATGCGGAAGGCATATCTATCAGGATTAGAGACACCGGTTCAGGCATAGATAAAGATGAGCTGAACTATGTTTATGATCCCTTTGTCACATCAAAAACCCACAGCGCAGGACTCGGGCTTACCATGGTCCACCAGATTATCAAAAACCATAACGGGGAGATAACGATTACCAGCAAAAAAGCCGAAGGGACTGATGTAAACATCTTTCTTCCCCTTCGGCATGAATAAAATGCTTAATGACCGGCGTTCAGCCGGTTTGAACAAAATGACGGTATGTTACGCGGCCTGAGCCGCCCGTTTGAACTTCAATGTCCCATGGTTTTCCCAGCAGTTTTCACATATACCGGTTGTGACATTTCTAATTACGGAATCATATAGAAAAAGACAACTGCGTGAAGATGAGCAGTTACTGCAGGAATGTTTGACGCCATCTTTTACACACCCGAACATCGAATGACAAATGATACAGTATCTCTTCATTTCAAATCCACATCCTTCATCTAGATTTTACGCCTTCAACTACTGTCGTCCGGCCATAAGCCGATTACAACGACCGGCAGGAAAAAAACCTCAAACAAAAAGAAGTATAATTTAAACAGAATGCTATATCCCTGCCAATCCATGACCGTCTAGATGTATTCAGCGGCACAAAATTGAAACACATTAATAAAAATTGTCCTATCT
>JBFYXR010000419.1:0-7218 GCA_041310455.1 Desulfobacteraceae bacterium
AGATATTATTGATCATACCCGCCCGCTTTAGATCACCTTTTGCCGGAATTTTGCATCCAATCCATTTCAATTTAAAAAAATTGGCCCTCCCATGACAAGGATGCATGCTAATGCAAAATCCTAACCGGACATTGCTGACTGAAAGTATAAAAGAATTGCCAAGATGTGTCAATCGCAGGATGTCACCTCATAAGCCTTTTCCATGCATCTTCCGAATCTCTCCTGCCGGATTTTCCAGGGGTGGCTAAATCCGTAGGGCCGGTCAAGGGCCTTACGCCTGTCAGCCTGGCGATCCTTTCCTCAAGGGGAGGGTGGGTGGAAAATAGCGAGGCAAACGTGCGGCCGCTGAGGGGGTTTACGATAAACATGTGGGCCGTGTTTTCCCTGGCGGTGTGCATAGGGATCCTTTTGGAATAGGAGCCAAGCTTCCCCAGGGCGCTTGCAAGACCTGCAGGCTGCCCGGCGAAGGATGCGCCGGTGGAATCGGCAAGGTATTCCCTTGACCTGGAGATGGCCATCTGGATCAGCATTGCGGCAAGGGGGGCCAGTATAGACATGGCAAGCATCCCCAGGTTGCCCAAGCCTCCTCTGTTGCTGTCACGGTTTCCTCCCCCCAGAAGGGCGGACCATCTCGCCATATTGGCTATTATCATTATAGCCCCTGCCATGGTCGCGGCAATGGAGCCTATAAGGATGTCCCGATTTTTTATATGTGCCATCTCATGGGATATCACTCCGGTGATCTCATCAGTTTCCATCAGGTTCAGGAGCCCTTCTGTCACCGCGACAACAGCGTGTTCAGGGTTCCTGCCCGTTGCAAAGGCGTTCGGAGACTGCTCCGGGATTATATAGACCCTGGGCATCGGGAGGTTTGCCCTCAGTGCTATCTGGTTTACTATTCCGTAGAGCCGTGGATTTTCCTGGGGCGTGACCTCCCTTGCCCTGTACATCCGGAGCACGATCTTGTCCGAGAACCAGTAGCTGAAGAAATTCATCCCTATTGCAAGGATAAAGGCGAAAATCATGCCCTGCTGGCCGCCGATCAGCCTACCTATCAGCACTATCAGGGCAGTCATTACGCCCAGCAGCAGGGTAGTCTTAAACCAGTTGTCCATTTTAACAATCTCCTGTTAATTCACGATGTCTTATGATAATATCCCCCGACTTCTTGTCAAGGTTTAGATGGATTTCTTTCATGATTAAAACGAAAAATTCAACAAAAAGGATAACCTAACTTGAGAATACTGATAATCAGGGCGGGGGCACTGGGAGACACGCTTATGCTGATGCCCGCTATTTCAAACCTTAAAAAAGTCGCTGAGATAACCATTGCAGGCAGGCGTCCCGGCATTGATTACTTAAGCCCCTATGTCGCCCGATGCGTGGATATCGAGACATCAGGGTGGCATATGCTGTTCATTGAAGGGACTGAAAATATTCCGGATCTTTCGCTTCCCCGGTTCGATCATGTGGTGGCCTTTTTAAATGACCCTGACGGCCGGCTGACGGCCAGGCTCAAGGCATGCTTTCCTCAGAGCTCTGTTAATGCATTCCCTGTCTTCCCCCATGACGGGGATAAAACCCATATTGCGCTGTACATGGCAAAGGCCTTCAGGTCGGCGGGACTCCCTGTTGACCCTGAAAGGGCCTTTGAAGGGGCGCTCAAGGCCCCCCTTATGGGCGCTGAAAAAACAGCAGCCCTGGCAGCGCCTGATATAATAATTCACCCGGGATCAGGGTCCATTAAGAAGAACTATCCCCCGGCCTTCTGGCTTGAACTGATAAAGGAATTAAAGTCGTCAGGGTTTGAAGGGCAGGAGAGGCTGATACTGCTCCTCGGCCCGGCGGAGGAGGGGCTTTTAGAGTTTTTCAGAGAGAATCTGAAAAGGGGCGATGCGGCTATCAAGGTCATGCCTGAAAGGGAGGAACTCCTGTCCATCCTGGGCAGCGCATCGGTGTATATCGGCCATGACAGCGGCATTACCCATCTTGCGGCAATGATGGGGATTCACATAATAGCAATTTTCAAGGACAGCCCCATAGAGCGATGGAGACCGCTCGGGCCGAATGTGAAATTGGTCGTGGCTTAAGGCGCAGGGCGCAAGGCTCAAGGAAACAAACGTGAGGAACAAGGATTGAAAACGTAAGTGCGTGAGGCGTCAGTCGTAAGGGGTCGGATGAAAAATGTAAGTGCGTAATGCGTCAGTCGTAAGGGGAAAAACATCGATTGACTTTTCGACTTACGCCTCACGCCTAACGCCTCACGCCTTTCCCCTCACTCCTCACGTCGGGATTTGAAGCTGTTCCTGATAACCCTCCTCTATGGCCTTGACAAGATATGTAAGCGTGCGGTTGGCGGGCGTCGGAATCCCCAGCATCTCGCCTTCCATGACTATTGCGCCGTTGATAAAGTCAATCTCTGTCTCTTTTTTATTGAGGACATCCTGGAGCATGGACGCTATATTCCCTGATGTATTGCGGCAGACCTCCCTTACGCGGACCAGCGGGTCATCATAGGGCAGTTTTATTTTCTTTGCCGCGGCTACTGCCTCGGCCTCCCGCACAAGCTCCTCCATTATCAGACTGGTCCCGTTCACCAGGGGAAGCCGCCCGTTTTTCAGCCTTGTAACGGCGGTAAGGGCATTAATGCCCGCGTTGACAATAAGCTTGCCCCACAAAAGACCTTCAACATTATCCGCCGCCCCGGCCTTGAAGCCCGCCTTGTTCAATGCAGAGACAAGGGTATCGGAGGGCACTCCGCCGGGGCCTATGACAGTGGCCCCTGCGCCGGCGTGCCTTATCCTGCCCCATCCCAGCACTGTGGCGCCCTCCGCGGTAACGCCTCCAAGGACCCTGTCTTTCCCGAATATGGATTCAAGTATCTCCAGGTTCCCTATCCCGTTTTGAAGGGTAACGATGATCGTATCATGGCGGAGCACGCCCTTAAGAGACTCTGCCGCCGCCCTTGTCCTGTTTGCCTTCACGCACAGGAGGACAAAATCAAACCGGTCTTTGACCTCACCGGCCACGACAGGAACCATCGCGGTGTACTCACCGGAAACGCCTTCAACCATTATGCCCTGCCTGTTCAATTTTTCCGCCCTCTCCCTGTTATGGTCGAGGATTGTCACATCAAATCCAGCGGTTTTGAGCCGTGCGCCAAAAAGGCAACCCATGGCGCCGGGCCCTACAATCAGAAACTGCATAATTTCCTCCTGACCCGAGTAAATCGGAGCCAAATTTCCTCCCCCTCCCAGGGGGAGGCCAGGAGGGGGTCTTGATCGTTCATATGGAAAATAAGGCTTTAAGAGACCCCACCTTAATCCTCCCCTGAGAGGGGAGGAGGTTTTGAAAATATTCTGCCCGGAGTCTGATCAATCGTACAGTTCTGGGACTATAGTTTTTTGGCCTCTTTTTTATCCATGGAAAACGTATGCTCAGGCCCCGGGAACTTGCCTGCCTCAACCTCTTTCTTGTACTGGGCGATTGCGTCGCTGATCATAGGGATCAGATTGATGTACTGTTTCACAAACTTGGGCGTGAATCTGTCAAAAAGCCCCACAAGGTCATGATAAACCAGGACCTGGCCGTCGCAGTCCCTGCCGGCGCCGATCCCTATGGTGGGTATTTTCAGCTCTTTTGTGATGCGCGCGGCCAGAGAGTCGGGGATGCATTCAAATACAATCATAAAGGCCCCTGCATCTTCGAGGTCCTTAGCGGATTGAATAAGCCTCCTTGCGCTTTTCGCGGTCTTCCCCTGTACCTTGTAGCCGCTGAGCATTGTGGCTGTCTGGGGCGTCAGGCCTATATGGGCGCAGACAGGTATCCCGGCCGTCACGATGGCCTTCACGGTTGAGGCCATCTCGCTCCCGCCCTCCAGCTTAACGGCGTCGCACCCGGTCTCCTTGACAAAGCGGCCTGCGTTTTCAATGGCCTTTTCATGGGTTACCTGGTAGGAAAGAAAGGGCATGTCCCCGATAATAAAACCGCTCGCGACCCCCCTGGACACGGCCTTGCAATGGTGAACCATCTCATCCATGGTGACGGGGACAGTGGATTCATAGCCCAGAACGACATTGGCCAGCGAATCGCCGACAAGGATCGTGTCGATTCCTACCTGGTCCAGTATCCTTGCCGTAGGATAATCATAGGCCGTGACCATGGTGATCTTTTGTTTCTTCTGCTTTTTCTCCTGCAATTCAGCGATGGTGACTTTTTTCCTGCTCATGATTTTCTCCATATTAAAGGTGTCAGGATAATGACAGAATTACACGGGCAAATAATGTCATAATAAAATAAAGTTTATCATATGCTGAAGGGGACTGCAAACAGGATTAAGTCTTATCAAATCCCGTTGGTTTATTTTATTGACACGCTATTGACTATATGTGAATATGAACATATAGTAATATATAAGGAAAATAAAATGGATAATCATGAAAAAAATGAGATCTACAGGCTGCATGCTGAATTCTGCCAGACACTATCTGACGCAAACCGTCTTCTAATAATAAGCGAGTTAAGCAGGGGGGAGCTATCGGTCAACGAACTGGTGTCCCGCCTGGGCCTGCGTCAGTCAAACGTATCCAAACACCTTGCTGTAATGAGAGAAAGAGGGCTTGTATCAACCCGCCGCGAGGGATCGGCCATCTATTACAGCCTTTCGGATAAAAGGATCTCCGAGGCGATCTGTCTTCTCATGGAGGCGCAGCGCGACCTGATAGAAAAGAAGCGTGTTTTGTCAAACGGGATCAATGAGTTTGCCTTGGGAAAATAATTTTGGGTCTTGAAACCAAAGTGATTATAGATGGGTATTTTACGGAGAAATGATATGCGAAAAAGAATAATGATATTATTATCTGTTTTGACGGCCCTTGGTATTTCTCAGGGCTGCGGTAAGATCGAACCTGGAAATACTGCCGGCAGGGCCGGACAGCCGGTCAAAACAGCTGTTGCCATGTCAAGGGCTGCATCCTCCCGGAATTATTACGAGGCAGTCGGGACAGTAAAGGCAGAGACCGCCAGCACCCTCTCAGGCAAATTGATGGGAGCCATACGAGCAGTCAACGTTCGTGAAGGCGATCATGTTACCAAAGGACAGGTATTGATTCTGATTGATGACCGGCAGGTTGCCGCCCAGCTGAAACAGGCAAAGGCAGCTCTTGAAGAGGCGTCCCGGTCGGAGACTGCGGCCATGTCTGCGAGAGACGCAGCCAGTGCAGGCGCTCAACTGGCCCAGTCGACCTACAGGCGATATCTGAATCTGATTCAGGATAATGCGGCGAGCAGACAGGAGTTTGAGGAGATCGAGATGCGCTCCCGCCAGTCAGAGGCGGCATTAAAACAGGCAGAGGCAGACCTTGAAGGCTCAAAAGAAAGGGTGAAAGAGGCAGAGGCTGGAGTTGCATCAGCTGATGTTTCAAGAAGGGATGCAGAGATATCAGCGCCCTTCGACGGCATAATTACCGCCAGGATGGTTGATGTGGGAGACCTGTCAGCACCGGGGACCCCGTTTCTGGAGATTGAAAAAAGCGGCGCCCTGGAGGTAGAGGCAATTATACCTGAAGACTATATCAGAGTGATAACACCTCAGCAGGATCTTGATGTGGTCATACCGGTACTGCAGGATAAGCCCATTCAGGGAAAGGTTAAATCCATTATAACGGCAGCGGATCCTCAAAGCAGGACCTATATTATCAAGGTGGAAATTCCTGTGGTTACAGGCATGCATTCCGGGATGTTTGCCAGGATAAATATACCTTCAGACGCTGAAAATATGCTTCTGCTCCCCTCTTCCGCGCTGGTACTTCAGGGGCAGTTGACCGGAATCTTCGTCCTTGATGAAGAAAAGACAGCGCATTTCAGGATTATAAGAACCGGAAGGAAGACCGGTGATCTTGTTGAGGTGATATCCGGCATCAAGGATGGAACTTCTTATGTTGTATCGCCTCCGGTTGAATTAAAGGATGGAATGAAAGTGGAGGCATCATTATGACCATGACAGGAAAAATGGGGCCTGCAGGGAGGATCGCGCGATTTTTTATCAATTCAAAGCTGACCCCCCTTATTATCATCGCCTCCATACTGCTGGGCATAGCAGCAGTAATAGCCCTGCCGCGGGAAGAAGAGCCGCAGATCATTGTCCCCATGATCGATATCTTTGTTCAAATGCCGGGGGCAAGCGCAAAAGAGGTTGAGCAGCGCGTAACCGGCCCTATGGAAAAACTCCTGTGGGAGATCCCCGGCGTTGAGTATGTCTATTCAACCTCAAGCCCCGGGACGTCCATGGCAATTGTACGTTTCTATGTGGGCCAGGATGAGGAGAAATCCATTGTCCGCCTTCAATCCAAGCTGATGGCCAACATGGACAGGATACCGCCTTCAGTCTCGGACCCGCTTATAAAGCCGCGATATATTGATGATGTTCCCATACTTGCCTTAACATTCCATGGGGAAGAGGCCGATTATTACACGCTCCGCAGGGTAGCGGCAGAGGTCGAAGACCTGATCAAGCGCGAACCCAATGTATCAACCACAAAGATTATCGGCGGTGAACAACGCACGCTGGAGGTTAATCTGGACCCGGGCAGGATGGCTGCCTATGGCCTTGATGCGGGACGGATTACAGGCATGCTGAACGCTGCAAATCAGGAGTCCGATGCAGGCAGTTTCCCGTCTCCCGGGGGCCAGGTGCTGGTGCATACAGGCGGATTTCTACAGACTGCCGAGGATGTGGAAGCAGTTGTAGTAGCCGTCCATAATGACCGGCCTGTTTATCTAAGGGATGTAGCCGCTGTCAGGGACGGGCCCCAGGAACCTGATCATTATGTCTTTATAGGTTCAGGCCCGGCAGGAGATAAGGATGAGATGGAGTCAGAAGGCCTGTCAAAGGGCCTATCCCCTGCGGTAACCCTTACAGTAGCAAAGCGAAAGGGGACCAATGCAATAACAGTCGCGAACAAGGTTGTGGCACGCATTAATGATGCGAAGGGCACGGCAATTCCGGATAATATCCATGTAACCGTAACCAGGAATTACGGCGAGACAGCAAAGGAGAAGTCTGATGAGCTCCTGTTCCACATGTTTATTGCCATCTTCTCCGTTACTGTTCTTATCTGGTTTACACTGGGGCGGAGAGAATCAGGCGTTGTTGCCTTTGCCATACCGGTCACACTTGCCCTCACCCTGTCTATATTTTATTTCTATGGCTATACCCTT
>JBFYXR010000420.1:0-7013 GCA_041310455.1 Desulfobacteraceae bacterium
TAGGGGGAGGCTGGAGGGGGTCTTAAGACATCGATGAAGGAACACCTTAAAAGACCCCACCTTAATCCTCCCCTGAGAGGGGAGGAGACTAATGCTGCATTATATTAGACGCAATGTATAATAATTATACTCTTTGAAAATCTTTTATACAATACAACCCTTTCCTTGAATAACTGCCTGATTCTATTTTTGTCTCAGGGCAAATCACGGGCGCTGGTAAATATTTTATGAATTTTTAACAGTATGAAAAAATCACTTGCCAGAGAGTTTTAAATTATGCTAGAAAGAAATTGTTCAATATGTAGAACATCATGTGGCTTTAAAAAGAGTTAAAAATAAGTTAGATAATAGTAAACAAGAGTAAAACAGTCCAAAGAAAAACATTATGATTATTATTGTTCAATATATTGAACTAAATATTTTTAATTGCAGAGCCAATAAATAGCCCCCTTCATGTTATTGTAGCCGGTCCTGAAATAGGGCTATTTTTTTAAACAGTCTTATATCAATAAAGATATATGTGATCGTTTATTTTTAATTTTTTAATAGATCGAAAGGAGTATCTCAATATGCTTATACCCCGTTTTAATTACCACAGGCCTTCCACTATCAAGGAGGCCTGTGAGATAAAAGCAGAATTTAAAAACAAGGCGATGTTTCTCGCTGGAGGCACGGATATCATTGTCAACCTGAAGAGGGGAGTGATCTCGCCTGAAAGGCTCATATCGTTGAACGGCATTGAGGAACTGCGTCTGCATTCAGTTGATGGAAGAAACGGGCAGACCCGTATCGCGTCATGCGGGACAGTCTCAGGCCTTATAAGGGAAAAATTTATGTTGCCTTACAGCGCGCTTATTACCGGCATGGAATCCCTTGGTTCGCCCTTAATAAGAAACATGGCAACTATAGGAGGCAACCTTGCAACAGCAAGGCCGGCGGCAGACATTTCGCCTTCTTTGATAGCCTATAACGCAAAGGTCGTTCTGACCTCTGCCTCAGGCAAGAGGGAGGTATTGATGGATGATTTTTTTCTTGGACCGGGGAAGACAGCGCTTAATGACGATGAGATACTCTCTGAGATAGTCCTGGATAATCCATCAAGCTATGCAGGTTCTGCTTACATAAAGCTGGGCACCAGAAAAGCCCTTGAGATTAGCCTTGTTAATGTAGCCGCGTTTCTGACGCTTGAAAAACCTGATGGCCCTATAACAGGAGCAAGGATAGTTATGGGCGCAGTAGGTCCGGTTCCACTCCGGGCCAGGTCTGCAGAGAGTATACTCGTAGGTGAAAAGCCCGGAGCAGCGCTGTTTGCCGAGGCCGGAAAGGCCGCAGCCTCTAAAGACAGCAGTCCCATTGATGACTTCAGGGGGTCTGCTGAATATCGCAGGGACATGGTTAAGATATTGACTGAACGTGCACTTAAAAAGGCCGTGAATGACATCAGATAGATAACTCGAGGAGAATAAAATGAAGATATTGATAAATGTGACTGTTAATCAGAAAAAATATGAACTTGCCGTTGAGCCCAATATGACGCTGGCCGACATGATAAGGGAGGAATTGAAGCTTACAGGGACCAAGAAAGGCTGCGGTCTCGGAGAATGCGGGGCGTGCACAGTGCTCCTGGACGGCAAGCCTGTAAGCTCCTGTCTGGTGCTTGCGATTGAAGCCGACAACAGGGATGTGGTTACCATAGAAGGGGTTGAGACTGAAAAAGGGCTCCATCCAATTCAACAGGCGTTTGTTGAAAAGGGCGCGATTCAGTGCGGGTTCTGCACACCTGGAATGGTTCTCTCTGCAAAGGCACTTCTGGATGAAAATCCGCACCCGGATGAACAGGATATCAGGAAGGCAATCTCCGGCAATCTCTGCAGGTGCACCGGATATCAGAAGATTGTGGAGGCCGTTCAATCGGTTTCAGCGCGTAAGTAGTCAATATACATAAAAATACGAAATACATGAGGAGATGAATCCTATGACAGAATACAGCACAATAAACAGCCGTGCCCCCAGGATCGACGCACCGGACAAATCTACGGGCAGGGCAAAATTCATTGATGATTTAAACATGCAGGATCAGCTTTACGGGGCCATACTTCAAAGCCCTCTGGCCCACGCAAGGATTAAAAAGATTGATACATCAGGGGCAAAGGCCCTTCCAGGCGTAAAGGCTGTAGTAACAGCCGCAGACGCAGGAAAAATAAAGTATGGGGTCAGCCCGGCCCGCTATGACGAGACGCTCTTCTGCATCGACAAGGTGCGGTATGTAGGCGACGAGATTGCTGCCGTAGCCGCTGTTGACCTGGAGACCGCCATGAAAGCGGTTTCCCTCATTGATGTAGAATATGAGGAGCTTCCCATCCTCCTGTCCATCGAGGACGCAACAAGGGAAGGCGCTCCCTTGATACATGATGAATACCCGGGGAATATATGCGCAGACGTCCACCAGCATTTCGGCGACGCGGAAGCGGCCCTGGGCAACTGCGACATTATCCGCACAGACACATTCACAAGCAAGATGCAGAATTGCGCCTTTATAGAACCCCAGGGATGCATTGGCGATTATGACCAAAGGGGTTATCTTACCTTGTATTCCTCAACACAGGTCCCCCATTACACACAGAGGACCGTTGCCATGGTTCTCAATATGCCCGTAGGCAAGGTAAGGGTCGTCAAACCATATGTAGGGGGCGGTTTCGGCGCCAAGGCATCGGCCAATGCCATGGAGATGATTGCATGCCTTCTTTCCAGGAAGACAGGAAAGCCCGTAAAGATGAATTTTACGCGCGAGCAGGTATTCCTCCACGGAAGAAGCAGGCATAAATTCATCCATACGATGACCACAGGCGCAATGAAAGATGGAACCATAGTGGCTTTAAAGCACAACTGCACCCTTGAAGGCGGCGCCTATTCAAGTTTCGGCATTGCAACAATATACTATGCAGGCTCACTGCTGGGCGGGCCCTATAAGCTCCAACACATGAAATATGACGCCCAGAGGATTTACACCAATAAACCGGCATGCGGCGCACAGCGCGGGCACGGCGGTGTTATCGCGCGAGCGGCATGGGAGCAGCATCTTGATATCATAGCCGAGGAAATAGGCATGAATCCGGTGGAACTGAGGCTGAAAAACATGATGAACAATGGAGATACATCATGCAATGATTTATACATGAGCAGCTTCGGTATGAGGGAGTGTCTCGATGCGGTCACTGAAAAGTCAGGATGGGAAAAGAAGAGGGGCATCCTGCCGAGGGGAAAAGGCATAGGCATGGCATGCGGTTTCTTTGTGTCAGGCGCCGGATATCCCATATACAGGTCAGAGACCTGGCATTGTACAGCATCAGTGAAACTCTCTGATGACGGAGGATGTGCCCATCTCTATACTGCCTCCGCAGAAATTGGCCAGGGTTCAGATACCATCTTTGCCATGATTACAGCCGAGGCATTGGGCATACCACTGCATGCGGTAAAGGTATCTTCAGGTGATACTGACTTCGGTGTTGACCTGGGGGCCTATTCAAGCAGGCAGACCCTCATGACCGGTTTTGCCGTTAAACACGCTGCTGAGGATGCAAAAAGACAGGTCATTGAGATCATAGCCGATGAACTGAGGATCTCTGAAAAGGATATTGATGTAAAGGACGGGAAGATGGTCTTTAAAAGCCCCGGGATCAATTTCCACGGCATGAGGGAAAAATACAGAAAGGAACACAGGGGATGGCACAGCCTTCCAAAGGGCGACCAGATGAGCTTTATAGAGGCGGCCCGAATAGCCTACCTGGCCAGGGGATCAATCATAGGACAGGGCGAATACAAGCCCAGAACCCTTGGAGGCACCTATAAGGGCGCTGCCGTAGGGACATCGGTAGCCTACGGCCCTTCCGCCCAGGTAGTGGAGCTCAGTGTTGATATGGAAACCGGACAGATCACTATCGACAAGATGACGGATGCGCATGACTGCGGGTTTGCCATAAATAAGACGTCCGTTGAAGGCCAGATGCAGGGGTCGCTCCTGATGGGAGTGGGTGAAGCATTGTTCGAGGAGGTCAAGTTTGACAGCAAGGGGCGTATCATGAATCCCAACCTTGGCGAATACAAGGTGCCCACTGCCCTTGACATGCCTAACGTTAATGCGGTTATAGTAGAGAGCAATGAGCCATACGGACCATACGGAGCAAAAGAGGTGGGTGAAGGGGCAATCATGCCGACGATCCCTGCTATTCTCAATGCCCTTTATGATGCGACAGGCATAAGATTCAATGAACTGCCCTTGACGCCGGAGCGGGTTTACAGGGCGATCAAGGAAAAAAGACAGCTAATGGAGCAGCAGAAGAGCAAATAAAAAGGAGTTTAATTTTATTGAATTTAATGATACGAATGGTTTTATCTCATCGGCCAGAAAACAGGTAGGTTCATTGGCCCTATATTTATCAAAGGGGAAAAATATGTTTAAGAAAATGTTTATCGCATCAATCGGTATAGCGATACTATTTTTCGCGGCATCGGTTGTCTTTTCAAGCTATCATCATATGGGTGAAAAGGATTCAGCGGAATTTATTAAGGTCTATCCGGACAAACAAAATACAAAACTGGACAGCTGCGCCCTGTGTCACGCAGGTGGAGAATATAAAAATTCCTCAAATGTTGCGATCAGCATGGGGAGCTGCCAGTGGTGTCATTACAAATACGGGTATGACGGCAAGGGAAATATTAAAGAGACATTAAATGCCTATGGCAATGATTATATATCAGGCGGAAGGAATTCAGATTCCATCAGTGCCATTGCATCGAGGGATTCGGACGGCGACGGCTATAACAATAAAACAGAGATCGCAGCAGTAAGGTTTCCGGGAAATAAAGGGGACGATCCTGTAAAAAAGCCGGCTCCATCACGCGTCTATACAAGGGCCCAGCTTGAGTCGCTGCCCCAGCACACGCAGTTCCTTCTGATGAGCGCCAGCAAGTCTGAGGACTTTTATGCGGAATATAAAGGGGTCACACTGGAAACGCTGCTGAAGGATGCCGGCATTCTCGATAGCGCCACAGGCATCCGGATATATTCGCCGGACGGCTGGTCTCAGTATCACCCGCTATATCCTGACGCTGATCCTGCCATGTATCACGTCATTGGAGATTATCCATCCGCCGTTTATCAGTATGAAAAACAGGCGGATAAGGCAAACGGAGGCTGGTGTGATTACAGCGCTGCATCCGGCAGGGGATACAGCAATAACACGCCAATCAAGGCGCCGGGAGGACTGAAATTATTATTAGCCTACCTCCGGGACGGTAAAAATATGGATCCCGGCACACTCAGCTCAGACAACAAACTTGACGGTGAAGGCCCCTACAGGGTTATCGTGCCTCAAAAGACCTTAAACCCTCCGGACCAGGGAAGCAGCGCAAAAAATCAGGATGTTGTATGGCCGTATAATGCCGCCTGGGACCACAGCGCCGGTTCTTCAACCCGCACGGCAACTATTATCAAGGTTGAGCCTTTGCCTGAAGGCACCACCGATATCGACCTTATGGAAGCGGGGTGGGGATATGTTGATGAAGGGAAGATAATTATCTATGGGGCAATCAAGGGAGCAAAATAAGTAGCTGAAGAGTAACCCCTCACACCTTCGTTAAAACTACGGTGTGCAGGCCCGTCCGCCCCTTATGATAAGGGGAGGATGGCGCCACCCTTAAGTTAAGAGGGGCGGGGGGAGTTATCAAAGGGGGAATTACCTGATTAAGGCTTATACGGGTGGGAAGATAAAGATGAACAAAAAATATACATTTATTATAATGACAATTTTATTGATCTTGTCATTTTTTGTTTCCAATGCCTCCGGCGAGGAGAAGATAATAAAGATGTCTACAACCACAAGCACTGAGAATTCAGGGCTTCTCAATGTCATTCTCCCTGAGTTTACAAAGGACACGGGCATCCGGGTCAAGGTCTTTGCCAAGGGCACAGGCGCAGCCATCAGGGACGGTATGGACGGCAATGTGGACGTAATATTCGTCCATGACAAGCCCAGGGAAGATAAGTTCATGCAGGAGGGGTACGGGGCATACCGGCTGGCTGTCATGCACAACGATTTCATAATCCTGGGGCCTAAAAATGACCCCGCAGGAATAAGGGGGATGAACGCAAAAGAGGCATTCAGGAGGATTGCGGATTCAAAATCCCTTTTCGTATCAAGGGGCGACGACAGCGGAACACATGCGAAGGAACAGGAGCTATGGGGTCTCGCGGGGATCACCTTGGAGAAAAGGAAGACCGATGTAATTAAAGAGGGAAAGGCGGAGAGCCTCGAATATATCTATCCCGCAGTGCTTGGAGAGAGATACATATCCATAGGCCAGGGCATGGGAAAGACCCTTACCTTTTCTGAGGAAAAGCAGGCATACACACTTGCCGACCGCGGTACATATCTTGAATACCGGTACGGCAGGGAGCAGGGCCTTGACCTTGAAATACTCTGCGAGGGCGGTGACAACCTCGGCAACCCATACGGCATTATCCCTGTAAATCCTGAAAAATATCCTGATGTCAAATATGAATATGCGGACAGGCTTGCCAGATGGCTTGTGTCCGAAAGGGGACAGAGGCTTATAGCGGATTACAGGATACAGGGGCACCAGGCCTTTTTCCCGGATGCGTTAAAGTAAAATGATATGACCTTCTTCCTTGACAGCTTTAATTCAGCGCTCCTCCTTTTATGGTCTCTTGATAAGGACCTGCTGGTCATTGTCTCGCTGTCCCTGAAGGTGAGTTTTTTTTCAACGCTCATTTCCGGACTTGCCGGCGTCCCCCTGGGTCTTGCGATATCAATGAATGACTTCAGGG
Source organism: Desulfobacteraceae bacterium (assembly GCA_041310455.1). Classification (GTDB taxonomy): domain Bacteria; phylum Desulfobacterota; class DSM-4660; order Desulfatiglandales; family HGW-15; genus JAFGIC01. Next base: position 6,848 of record JBFYXR010000420.1, read on the forward strand.
GAAAGCGTCTTGTAACCACCGTACTCAATACCCTGCTTGCCCTGCCGACGGTCGTCATCGGCCTTTTTGTCTACTCCTTTATATCAAGGCGGGGGCTGCTGGGATCAATGTGGCTCCTGTACACCCCGAAGGCCATGATCATCGGCCAGGTAATCCTTATACTGCC
>JBFYXR010000421.1:0-3618 GCA_041310455.1 Desulfobacteraceae bacterium
TAGGGGGAGGCTGGAGGGGGTCTTAAGACATCGATGAAGGAACACCTTAAAAGACCCCACCTTAATCCTCCCCTGAGAGGGGAGGAGACTAATGCTGCATTATATTAGACGCAATGTATAAAAAGGCATTAAACCCATGAGATTTCTCTTTTTTCCTGGGAACAACTCCCTGTCTCCCATGCTGCCAAATGCCTTGCAGTCAGGGAAAGACTTGTTTCAGGAGGTCATGAGTGCCTCATTGCAGTGACTAAAGGGAACTCAGGGTTTTAAAAGGGCCAGGGATGTGAACACGTGATTCTGCCCGATATCCAGGAGATCAACGGGGCCGGATTTCCGTCAATATCCTGGTTCACGGATCAACAGCGCATCATCGAATGCATCAGGGCCGAGGCGGCCCTGTTAAATCAATATAAGCCCCATCGCGCAATCGGGGTCTTCCGATTTACGCTTAAGGCATCCGCACGTATTGCCGGCTCTCTTAGACCAAATGCCTATTGACACCCCCGGATAAAACACCTATACTTTTTCCATAACAAACCAATTTTTATCAATAAATCGGCCACGCCGCTACAACCGGAGCAACAGCTGCCATGATTAAAACAGAGAATCTAACCATTCTTTTCGTGGATATTGCAGGTTTCACCGCCACAACCAGCAGGCAATCCAGGGCGGAAAATGCCCGGTTGCTGCAGAACTTCGGCAGCACGCTTCTTCCCCTCATTAAAAATTTCAAGGGCAGGCTGATCAAGACAATCGGCGACGCCCTCCTGATAACCTTCCGCTCACCCACGGACGCAATGCTCTGTTCCATGGCCCTGCAGGATGCGATGCACGGCTACAACCTGTCCGCACCGGAAGGAGAAAAGATCCATATCCGCGTGGCAGCCAATCTCGGCGAAGTCCGTGTGACAAAGAATGATATCTTCGGGGAGCCGGTCAATGTAGCATCGCGAATTGAAGGGGTCGCCCCTGCCGATGAGATCTACCTCAGCGAGGCGGTTTACATGGCCATGAACAAGGCCGAGGTCCCAGCCATGGATGTCGGTTCAAAGGAGCTTGCCGGAGTGGCTCACCCGGTGCGCCTCTATAATATACCGCGCTTTTCAACCCACCGGCTCGTTCCGGAGAATGCAAATGCGGAAGAAAAGGGCAGCGAGCTCCTTTATCCCTATGGCGGGATGCATTATCAGGTCCGGCCGAGAAGTTTTGCAAGCATGCTGTTCCTGCCGGATAGAAAAAGGGTAACCCATGTTCTTATCCCGGCCCTTGCCGTCTGTGTTATTGCCTTCTTCGCAGTGCTGGGGTACCAGTATTATAGGGCGTCGATATCCGGGCTGACCGTAACAATGCAATCTGAAAAGGATGAATCGCAGCAGGCAGGAACAGGGGAGATGCAGCAGCAGGGCATGACAGAAGAACCGGTGTCCGCAAAACCTGAAGTTCAGGTGGCGGCCCTTGCAGATAAATCCGTTGCTGCCCAGAAAGATGTGACTGCAAAAGCGGCGCAAAAATCAGCAACAGTGCCGGACAGCCCCGCTAAATCAACCGGAAGCACATGGGCGCCGCAGTCTGAGACCGTTAAAGAGAAGACTGCATCCGGCACATGGGCGCCCCAGCCTGAGACCGTTAAGGAGAAGGCTGCATCCGGCACATGGGCCCCGGAGCCTGAGACCGTTAAGGAGAAGGCTGCAGTCAGCACATGGGCGCCCGAACCTGAGACGATTGAGACGCATACGTCAGAAACTGTATCTGATGAAAGCGAAAAAGTCGCTGATGACATTATATCGGCGCCGATAACCTACGCCGCCAAGGAATCCATTTCAGACTGGAACATCACCAAGGCAAAACAGGCAGTTAATTCAGCCGAGATTACCAAGACTGAGTACAACAGGATTGTAAGCAGGCTTAAAACCGAGTATGACAAAAAAATCCGTCAACTCAAGCTCGACCTTAACAGGGGCAAGATCACCCGCGCGGAATATGACCAGGCTGTGCTCAAAGCGAAACAGGAGTACAGCGGACGGTAACCTGTCCAGGCAGCCCGCATCCTTATAAGCCAATCCACTTCTTAAAGCCCCAGATCTTTGTTGATAAGGATTACCTTTACCCTCCCTTTCGGGTAGGACTTTTCCGTAATTGTCCATGTGTTGCATATCCGGCCCGGACTCCTGCAGTCCTCGCAGGACCCGGTGCTTACACAGGGTGTCTTCATGTCAAGCCGCATGGCATTGGCGGGGGCGACATAATCCTTTATCCGGGACATGGCATCGTCAAGGTCGGCGACTATCTTGTTTCTTCCTGTCAGGACAACAACATTTTTCGGCCCGAAGGTTAAGGCGCCTGCTCTGTTTCCGATCATGTCCAGGTTGACAAGCATGCCCGTCTCGGTAACAGCGTTGGTGCCGGTAAAAAACAGATCAACAAGAAGGGCCTTCCTGCGTTCTTCAATAACCTCTTCACGGGAAGATTTTTTTGCATAGGTGTCCAGGATCTCAAAACCTGCTCTATTTTTCAGATAATCATAGATCCCTGCCTCCGTAAAGGTCATTGAGCCTCCCCAGGAGACAGTCCTGGGGTTTAATTTTGCGAGTATTTCCTTTTCAACAATCGCCCCGGCCTCATCGGTATCCTTTGCGAGAAATACCTCAAAGTTATTCTCCTCCAGCGAGGCCTTGACCCTCTTCAGTTTGAGATCCCAATAGTGTTCTACCGGTTTTTCCATTGCTGCCCTCCTGTGTAATCTGATAAGATGACCTAAAATAATTAGAAATATATGGTTAATATTATACGGAACAAGGGTATTTTAATTGATTTGAATTATAAATGCATTAAAATTCAGTTTTTATCCCTGATCATAAATTTTTTCTCTTGACATCAAAACCGGTTTATAATTACTTTGCAGGTAATCCTAGTGCGGATTTATATAAAAGGAATATATAGTGACAACAGATAAAATATCAAAAGATGACAAGGACCTGCCGGCCAGGGAAATACTTCAGGGCAAGGTGAAGTTTGAAGTATATGGCGAAGAGATGCTTGAAAAAGAGGTAAAACTGAGCGGAAACAGCGGCAGGGTTTATCTCCCTCCTGATTGGGTCGGTCATCAGGTGAAGATAATCAGGATCAGCTAAAATTATTTTTTCGACTGAAGGGGTTTTGCAAATGGATAATCTTCTGATAAGAAGCTTGAGGATTGAAGACCACAAAGACGTGGACCGTATTTATCATGCCATTGTGAAAAATCCCGAGAAGATTGACTTCAGCAGATTGATTGAAGAACAGTCCATTACCGGAGGTTGGGCTTCAAGCTTTGCGGCTGAATTAAACGGCAGGGTGGTTGGCTTTATTATCAGCTACATACTCTCAGGCGGATTCGGGATCGACAAGGGCGCCTGGGTAGCGCTTATCTGTGTTGATCCGAAATTCATGGGCAAAGGAATAGGCAAAAGCATGACCAGTAAGATGTTTGAATATTACAAGGAGCAGGACATTCATAACATCTACACCTCGGTCAGATGGGATTCGACAGACCTGCTCTCTTTCTTTAAGTCCCTCAGTTTTGACAGGAGCAATTTTATTAATCTCTGCAAGGTGCTTAAATAGAATATCTGCTTAGAA
>JBFYXR010000422.1:0-2483 GCA_041310455.1 Desulfobacteraceae bacterium
AGGATGTGCTGGCCTATCTCAGGGTCATTGTCAACAGAAACGATACCCTGAGCTGGGGGAGGGTCCTCAGGCTGATTCAGAAGATAGGCCCAAGAAAAAGCCAGGCCATTATGGACTGGATGAGGAAGGAGCAGCGCATGCCCTGGCAGATCCACGAATGGCCCGGCGCAGGGAAGAGCGATGAGGCTCTGAAGTCCCTTTCAGAACTGATGAAAAGCCTGTCAAGGGAGAATATCACTCCGAAGGAGGCCGTTGAGCTGACCGGCAGGTATTACGACCCGATACTCAAGGAGAACTTTGACAATTTTCCAAAAAGGCAGAAGGACCTTGAGCAGATCGCCTCCATGGCGGGCCGGTACAGGAAACTGCGCTCCTTTCTGGATGACCTGGTCCTTGATCCTCCTACGAGCAGCGCCGAGGTCGGTACAGGCCCTGGAGACAACTACCTGACCCTGTCGACGGTGCATTCATCCAAGGGACTTGAGTGGTCCGTGGTCTTCATAATCTGGGTCATGGAGGGCTGCTTCCCATCGGCCAAGTCCTATTCCAGCCAGGCCGACCTTGAAGAGGAGAGGCGTCTTCTGTATGTGGCTGCTACAAGGGCAAAAGACAGCCTGATTATCTGCTATCCCGGCCAGGAGGAACTCCCCATGTGGCAGATGGCAGAGACAGGCTACAGAAACGGGCTGTCCTCTTTTATCAAGGCCCTGCCCGGTGAGGTTATGGAATTCGCCTCACCCAGGGCGGCTTCTCAGCGGACAGGCTTTTCATTTCAGGCGCAGAGGGAGACGGTTCACGGGGGTGGCGTTAACGTATCGCCCTCGCTTTTTTCAAAAACCCCCGTGTCCGCTGATAAGGATGGACAGATTCATAACAGGCCGTCGGGATTAAGGCCGGGCGACAGGGTGAAACACCCGGCATTCGGGAAGGGGGTAGTCTCGAGGTTCATTGACGGCACAAAGGTGGAGGTGCTTTTCAAGGATTTCGGAAGGAAGCTTCTTCACATGGAGCATACGACGCTGGAGAAATTATAAAAGAAAGGCGCAAGGCGTAAGGCGCAGGGAATTGAAGAATTTGAAATTTCAAATTTGAGATTTCAGATATTTGGTCCTGCCTTGCACCCTGTGCCCTGCGCCTGAAATACAGGAAAATAACTGATGCGGAAAGTAACCTCATATAAAGAAGCGCTTGAATACCTGTACAGCCTCCAGATGTACGGGATTAAATTCGGCCTTTCAAAGACAGCCAATATCATGAAGGCCCTTGGCAACCCCCACAGGGGGCGGAAATATATCCATGTGGCCGGGACGAACGGCAAGGGGTCTGTATCTGCAATGCTGGAATCGATCCTGATGACGGCAGGAATGAAGGTCGGTTTTTATTCATCCCCACATCTTGTCCGTTTCACAGAGCGTTTCCGGATAAACGGCAAGGAGATAACCAGGGCAAAAACGGTTGACCTGGTGAACGAACTCAGGGGCGCGGTCAACCCCTCCGAGCCCCCGACATTCTTTGAGGCCACAACCGCCATGGCGCTGTCCTGTTTCGCAAAGGAGGATGCCGACGTATCAATCATGGAGGTGGGCATGGGCGGCAGGCTTGATGCCACCAATATTATCAAACCGCTTGTCTCGGTCATAACGAATATCTCCCTTGAGCATCAGGATTTTCTCGGCAACCGGCTTGTTGATATCGCCGGAGAAAAGGCCGGGATAATCAAGAAGGGCGTTGACCTTGTGACAGGGGCCTCACAGGAGCCGGTCATAACCCTCTTCAGGGAGATATGCAAAGACAGAAAGGCGGCCTTCCACAGGGCCGGCGGGGATTTCAGATACAGGTCAAGCGGGAATGAGGTAAGCTATTTCGGGATGCGACGGGACCTGAGGGGGCTCAGGCCGGGCCTTGCAGGCCGCTATCAGAGCAGGAACACGGCCATCGCCATGGCGGCAATAGAGATACTTGAGACAAAGGGGTACAGGATATCGGAAAAGGATATAAGGGATGGCCTGAGGCGCACCGTCTGGCCGGGGCGGCTGCAGATAATGTCCCGGGACCCACTAGTTGTTCTCGACGGCGCCCACAATCCCGGCGCTGCCAGGGAGCTTGCCGGCTCGATCGCCTGCGGCTTTTCCTATGAACGGCTGATCGCAGTCATGGGGATAATGGCGGACAAGGATATAAAAAATATTATTAGGTTGATTTCTCCGGCTGCCGATTACATAATCTGTACAAGACCGGATTACTACAGGGCTGCCGATCCGGGTCGCATCCTGAAGGAGCTCTCTAAGCTGGGCAAACCGGGTGAGGCTATCGATTCCCTGGCCGGGGCCATTAAAAAGGCAAAGGCGATGGCCTCATCTAAGGACCTTATCCTGATTACCGGCTCGTTGTTCACCGTTGGGGAGGCGCTTACAATATTCGATCCTGTAACATACAGACCGGATCCGGTTTGAGAGAACAGAGGGCAGAGGACTGAGGACTGA
>JBFYXR010000424.1:0-6641 GCA_041310455.1 Desulfobacteraceae bacterium
TGAAAGTGGTCAAGCTTGCTGTTGACTTATCTTAAGTTTTCCCATCAGCTGCTCCACCCACTTATTGACTCTCCTTTAATCTATCTATTTGCTATTCTTCTTATAACCCATAATGGTCAACAAGTCCTTAAGTTGTTCCATTCGTGATATATCCAAAGTAAAACAGGGGAATTCCGGATTTCATAATAGTTCGCCGCCCCATAACTTTTCAATAAACATATGCCACGGCAGGATTTGAATATTGTTGTCCATTGTGCGAGGCTGTTTTTCCAGGCAGACAAGGCAGCACTTTTTTACAGGACCGTCTTCCATTAGGGCTTGAAGCGAGCGTATATCTCCTTCGTGCACCCTGGTAGAACCTTTGATCTTAATGGCCACTTCTTTATCGCCTAGAATAAAGTCCACCTCTCTGCCGGTGCTGGTCCTCCAGTAAGTAATTTCCAAATCGGGATTTCTGTATGCCTTATATGCTTTTAATTCCATCAGGATGTAATGTTCGAATGCCTTGCCGAATTCAGAGCTGCCGATACGCGGTTGTCGCCGGGATAAATAATTTGCCACACCGACATCGAATAAATAGAATTTATCAGTAGCAATCATCCGTCGATTTTTTGATTTTTTCCACGGGGGCAAACGAAAACCTAGATATGTATCTTCAAGAATATCGAAGTAGGTCCGTATTACCTTATGGGAAACACCGGTTTCTCTGGCAATATTGATGTAATTAATAAGTTCACTGGACGTTACAGCGGCTACACGAAGGAATTCGCTGAAGGCGGGTATATTTTGAGTAAGGGCTTCGGCAACAATTTCTTCTTTCAGGTAATCAGCGACATAGGCGCGAAGCTCTTCTATAGGGTTAGGAGATAAATAATGAGGGGGCAATAACCCGGAAATCATGATCCTTTCCAAATCAAAATCCGTTACCTCCGTATAAGAAAGCGGAACCATGGTTTTCCGCCAGGCCCTTCCACCCAGCAGGTTAGCGTGTCCGCGGCGCAATTTTCGTGCGCTTGATCCGGTAAGCAAAAAGGATAACCCTTTATTTTCAATAAGCCAGTGTACTTCGTCCAGTATCTGAGGGGCTTTTTGAACCTCATCAATGACGATGAGCCCATGGTGATTTTGGTAACGTTCGCGCAATAGCGCCGGGCGGGAGATATAATCTGCCAGGGTGTCTGTCTTGAGTAAATCAATAACCGTGGCGTTTTTAAGTGTGTGAGAAATCCAGTAGGTTTTGCCGATTTTTCGCGGCCCCCATAAAAAAGCGGATTTTTGAGGCGGAAGATTAAGCTCAAATAATCTTTTTTTGATTTTCATAATGAGGGAATTTTATCCGAATAAATTACCCTTGTAAAGCAATTTATTTACGGTTCGACTTGCCTTCCACATCTCACTTCTTCTGTAGCTCACTCCAGTTATTTGGTGTTATGAGGAGTAGAACGCCTTAAGTAAATAACTTTATAACCAGAATGGAAATTGTTACTAAAGACATATGCAAGACAAGCGCGATTAAACGCACCTGGCGCTCTGTACTATGTCATCATAAGGGGCAAGTATGAGTTAGTTACTTAGTCCATCGATTCATAAATTCGGTAACGAATTTATTTACTCAGGACTTAGTGCTGAGTGAGCATTTTAACTATTCTGATTCGACAAAATACGTGAGGGTATTTGCAAATCGAAGCACTTAGTTGCTGTCCATCCATAAATAAGGCATTAATGGATGGAGCGTTCAGCTGTCAGCGATCAGCGATCAGCCAAACTGTCGAATTATAAGACTTTAGCTGAAAGCTGAATGCTGAGTGCTGACAGGTTGAATCCAAAAACGACAGTTTTTGGATGGACACTAGTTAAGGACGTCCCGAAGTCCACAATGTGCTACCCTGTTTCACTCCGTTGCAGGGGGTCTGTACGCTGTGGCCTCCAGTATCTCTTCAATAAAAAGTTCCGCCCTTAAAAGGTCTTTCTCGTTCGGCCTGGTTGTCAGATCGTTATAGTATCCTGCAGGTATGTCGAAGGGAAGAAACCTTCCGGGACAACAAAAGGTGCCTACAGGCTCTATGCTCAGATGCGCCATCTCAACATTGATCCAGTCAAGGGCCGGCTGGACCTCCCAGGGACCGAACTCCAGCCCTCCAAAGGTGGCAAAAGAGATGCACTTTATTAAATCAGGACCTAAGACTATTTTCCCATGGACGGGTGAGCCTTTGCCGCCGGCAGGCGCATTATCTGTCTTGTTGTCTGCCGTTTGTGCACCTGGAACCGGGTTAACCGTTTTCAAGGGATCAAATCCATATCTCGGTATCCTGATGACTGCGATGAGTTCCGGATATGGCTGATGCAGGTTTATACCGGAGCCGGCGCATACTAGATCGTAGTCCTGGATTTTATAAGGGAATGCCAATGGATCGCCGTCCTTTTCAATCCTGCAGATATCACATTGCCAGCCGTTTCTTTGAAGGGCGCTCTTGAAGCGTTCCGCCACCTTAGCCGTGTTGTTTGTGTGGGAGGCATACATGATGAGGCTTCTTTTTGAGGTCTTTTTATTTTCGCCTTCAGGTTTTGACACTGCAATGGCATTGTTTGCACCTGCGAGTATGGTTGCACTGACAAGACCGCCGCTAACCGCGCTTTTGATAAAGTCTCTTCTTTCCATATCATACTTCCTCTATTAATTTATTGTGAAAAAACTAAGGAAACACCCCCTTTTGTTTTCTTCAGGAAAACATACTTCGGATCTCTGCCGGCAGATTCAGCCCTCCATCCATAAATCACCGATTTATGGATGGACACTGGTTACAGTCAGCACGATCTTACCCTTGTATTCGCCACCCCTTATCGCCTTTGAAGCGCCATTAACGGTCATGGCTACACTGCAGCCTTCAGGTGCGATGACAATGGCGCCCTCGGCAACAGTCAGGCCGGTTAGGTAGGAGGTCTCGTCGACGACCCATCTGGAGTCCTTATCAAGGGATAACTTCATGCCATACTTGTCGTCAGTCGCGCTATATGTATCTTTTACTTCTCCGATAATTTTATAAAGAGAGGTATCGTCCCGCTCCGTAAGCTCCTCGCCATTGGGGCCTTTTGCGTGCTCGGCAACGGACGTTGTGATAGCGCCCGTAATGCTAGCTTTCTCGAGAGTGACATCCACATCGCCCTCAGTAGTCATGGAAGTGATGATATCGCCATTCAGAGTCACATTTTTAAAGGTGACTTTAGGGCCGCCACCAGCAGCAACCGGCACGCCACCGGGCATACCACCCGAAGCGCCACCGCCGGGAGCGCCACCGGCAACACCTTGCATGCCGCCACTGCGACTGCTTTTTACCATGTCCGGATCATCCTGAAGCATCGCCTGGAATATAACGCCACTTTCAGAATTCAGGTTCGCGTTGTCAACTACAACAGTAGGGCTGCCGCCTTTTATCTGAATCGCGGCCTTTTTAGTATTAAATACAGTGCCCTTGTCAATGGTCAGTATGTTAGAACCGCCGTATGACATAGCGCCAAGCCTGTTGGAATTCACCACGGTGCCGTCTGTAAAGTGCGCGGAACCGCGCTGCATAATCAGGGCATAGTCCGCTACGTTAAACGTGCACCCGCTGTAGGTATTAACATTACCGTCCGAAAATGCGCCGTAACCGCTTTCAACGGTCTCGATAATGCAGTTGGTTGCATAGAGTATCGAGTCTGAACTAACCTGGTCGGTTGAAAGCGCTCCCCACCCGTAGGCCTTTATGTGGGAGTTATTGTAGTAGGCCTTACCGTTGCCCATAACTATAGTGGCGCGGGTATTGCCCACGCAGCCCAGCATCCATGGCACCTCCATAAAATTATCACCTGCCGCCATACTCCCTTTTACCCAGGAAAATGAATAGTCACCCGGCAATGTCCCGCTGTGTGTTTCGATATCGGCATTATTGATTGTCGTGCTGCTGTCGCCACCGACCCAGATTGCCGGCCTCACAGCGCCGGTGTTATTAATTTTGGCATTCTCTATTGTAACTTCTGCCTTTCCGTCAGTCTTGATTGCCGCGCCGAAACCGGCAAAGTCGTTTCTTCCGTTCCCGGTCATTTTAATTACTGGATTAACAATTGAATAGGAAGACTTGTTATCGCCTGTTACAATGATGCCGTTGAAATTGTCTCCGACCGATGTGATCCGGACGTCATTCGCCGAGGCATCTGTCACCGTCCCGGCGGTTACCGATGCCGCGACAGATTTGTCAGGCATATATTTACCGTCACTTACATAAATGGCCGTTCTGAATCGGTATGTCTTATTGTTCTTATCTACAAGGATGTCATCAGTGACGGTGAGCACGATTTTGCCCTTGTATGCACCGGGGTTGATTGGCGTCTCAACGCCGTCAACAGTCATAGTAACGCTGCAGCCCTCAGGCGCTTTGACGGCAGCGCCTTCGGTAACGGTCAGGCTTTTCAGACTGGTTGTCTCAGTGACCTCCCAGGTTGATCCTGCCTCAAGGGTTTTGCCGGTGTCGCATGCTAAAAAGACAAGGATAAAAGCTGTGACAGATATTAAGGTTGTCAAAGATGTAATAAATTTAATTTTCATGAATTTGATTCCCCCCTTTTCCTTAAGAGTTATTATTTGTATAAATCTTACTTAAGAAAGTCCTTCACTACAGCATCCTGCATAGAATAAGATACGGACCGGCATCAGAAACGGTATCGAACCTTCACCAGTATCTGATCCGAGTCCCTGAGATCCATGCTTGAACCTAAAAGACCTATATTGCTTTCATCTGAATTTTCAACACGATCAAGCCCTCCGCGGCTGTATACTATGTAGAAATCCGAGAGCGGAGCGATCTCATAGCGGTATCGCAGCTGAAGGCCGAAATTAAGCATGGAGAAATCATTCACAGTACCGGTATCGGGGATAAGGCGTCCGCGGGGACCGATATGATAACCATGACCGTCCTCGGCGTTCATAACAATCCACTGGGTCTTAAGGCGGACCTCATGGCGCGCTGCAGGAAACCATGAAGGCGAAATCCCGGCTGTAACCTGGTTCATCGAATACCCTGCAAACAGGTCATCATGGAGCCATATCAGCCAGTCGCTGCCCCGATACAGTTTTGTGTTCAGGTCGATATTGAACTTCTCACTTGGATACCATGTGGCATTGGCGCTGATACTTCCTCCCCATCCGCCTGTGCCTTCCTGCATAACATTCAGGCCGGCCGATTTTCTCCATGATCCCTTCCTCTGTGTGGAATAGGAAACGCTGCCGCTGAAGAGATTATCGAAGTGAACGGGACCATGACCCCGTGAGACAATGTCATCATAACCGGCAAGATTAAGCATCGCCATATAATCTATACCTGAGCCGCTTCTGAACTTATCCTGCTTCTGAAAGACAACCCTGGACTGTAACTTCAGGCCTTCTGCATTTCTTCGCCATATCGACCATAGTATCCAGTCCACGGAAGCAGTTCGTGAATCCGCAGAAAAATCAGTCTGACGCCATTTGCCGTACAGAAAGAGCTCCTCCAGATTCGTCCGCATGATATAACCCATATCGCTGATGTCCAGATCCTTGCCCCAGTGGGCCATGTCCATCTGAAGGTGCCAGGACTCGTTCGGCGTGTAGTAGAAACGATACCATGCCCCGAAATCCGAGATATCACCTGAAGGTTTGTCGACCTGCGCTGTAAGGAACTGGCCTTGCAGGCGCAATATATTTTTTGACTTTATCTCATAGTCCAGGGAATTGACAAGGGCAGTACGATCCAGGAAGGGCCGCTCCACATAGGTAGTAAACGTCCCTATAGACCAGTTCTGGCCAGGGAGTACCATGCGGGCCCCTGAAAAGGTGCGGCCTTCCTGCTCTGTTTCCCTGGCGGCCAGGACTCCGTAGTTAATCGGGCCTGCTGAGCCTATCACCTTTAAGGCGCCTGCAATGTCGCTGGGGCTCCCATCTTTATCGCTCGGCCCTCCGATGCGCCGGGTATAAATGAGGTAACCCTGATTTGGCATGCGAAGGTCCAGCAGCGCCTGGTTCTCAGTAAAAAAAGGCCGCTTATCACTGAAGCGCACTTCAATGGCAGAGAAATCGATTACAAGGTCATCGCTCTCCACCTGGCCGAAATCAGGGTTCATTGTGGCGGCAAGCTGGAATTTTCCGCTCGGCTTCCAGAAGACGTCAAGACCCGCCTTGCCCTTAGTGTTATTGTTTTTAAGATCGCTCAGCAGTGTAACATAGGGCCAGATGTCAAACTCCTTTTCGGAATACTCGGCTACGTCAACCCTGTGGAAATTGGAAACGAATTGCGGCCGTTCGGAGCTTGCGGCCGGAAAGCCGAAGGTTTCTTTACTGGACTGTAAAACACGCTGGAACAGCAGGCCGAGCTTTCGGGTGTTATTTTCTCCCTCACGCATTGCCACGATAGACCAGGGGATCAGTATCTCGACTGTCCATCGGTCTTTTTCCTCATTTACCGCGTGCTGCCAGATCCCGTCCCAGTCATAGTTAAAATCGGACTGATTGGTTATGGCGCCATCGCGAGAAGATCCGGTAATGGCGACGCTGAAGTCATAGGCACTCTTTCCGGTGGCGGCAAGAGCCACCATCACACTGACCGAGTCGCTGTCACACCGGGATGCATCCC
>JBFYXR010000425.1:0-7012 GCA_041310455.1 Desulfobacteraceae bacterium
GGCCTTGAGGGCCTCCTCTTTCCTGCCCTGCGAAAGAAGGATCTCCCCGATAAATCTCCTGGCCTCCCAGAAGGCCGGGTCTATCCGCAGGGCGCTTTCAAGCTCCCCGAGCGCTCCGTCATAATCCTTTTCATTATACATGTAGCGCGCGAGCGCCAGACGCGTAAAGGCATCGGAATTGAACTGGGCGCATTCCTTGAGAAAATCTTCAACGGGCTTCAGGTTCTGCATCTTTGAATAGGCCATCTCAAGGCGTCGATATGCAAGAAATGTAAACCTTGGAGCGACCTCCACAATCATCTTCCATGCCTTTATGGCGTTTTTGTACTCCTGCCTGTTGAAATAAAGGTCCCCGAGATGCAGATAGGCGTCTATGCAATTCCTGTCAATGGATATTGCCTTATTAAAGGCCTCGCCCGCCCTGTCCGGCTCTCCCTGATCGATATACTTCTTTCCTATCTCAGTCTGGTGATGGGCCAGTATGTGCTCATCGTCTCCCCCTGCAAGAGCGGATATCTTCTGACGCACGGCAAATGCGTTCTCCCAGTCCTGCATCTCCTCATGGATCTTTTCCACCTCGCCCAGGGCTGTAAGATTTTTCGGCTCCTTTTTAAGCACCTTGAGAAAGGTCTCCAGCGCCCGGTCCAGAAATCCGCCCTTGCGGTAATCAAGGCCCAGATCGACCAGGGCGCTCAATTTTACAGCCTCATCAATATTGGGCCTTAGAATTATAGTCTGCCGGATGCGTATGGCCCTTTCAATATCCCCCTTTGAGCGGTAGAGATTCCCGAGGGTGACATATGTCTCGATGGTATCGGAATTGACCTGGACCGACTTTGTAAACTCCTCTATGGCATGATCGCGGTCATTGGAGAGCAGGTACTGTATGCCCCTGAAGAATGCGTTATCGCCCATGCCAGGGATTTTAGACATGCTCCTGTTGCTGCGGAAAAGCCCAAGAAACCTGAGCGCCAGGATGAGAAAAACAACCAGTATGACCCCTAAAAAAAGGGGCGGGGTGTCGGTCGTTAAAATCCATTGCCAGATTTGTCGAAACATGAAGAATCTCGTTTATCCCTGTCTTATTATTTGTTGCCGATCCGTTGTTGATTCATTGAACTTGCTGTTACCCTTATTCATTTGATGATCTCATCAATATTGCCGGATAGATCCGATGTAATGGGCAGATTTCTCAGAGAGTTGAGCTCCTTATCCTTGTCCCTGATTATTTTGTAAAGGTCCTTTAACTGCCTTTTCAGCCGGAATCTTTCCATCATGCCGAAAACCCCGGTAATGATTACACCCGAAAGAAAGGCGATTGCCGTAATATTATAAATGCTTATCTCTGCGCTCCTGTAATTGAGTGTAAACATATTCAGATCCAGCCTGAACACTAACTTTGTTGCAAAGGCACCATGATTCTGGATTATAATTATGATAACGAGCATTATAATAATCACTGTAAGGATAAATTTAAGATATCTCATTTAATACCTCCATTCTGATATTCGGTTGATTCGCCCTTGTCTGTAACATCAAAACATCTATTCAAAATATGGCTTTAATTTTCCATAGGTCTCTATTATGTGCTCCGGTATAACCCGCACGTCTGCGGTAACTGTCATAAAATTTGTGTCTCCGTTCCACCTGGGCACAATATGGAAATGCATGTGCTCCTCCACACCTGCTCCTGCCACCTTTCCCAGGTTCATGCCGACATTGAAGCCCTCAGGCCTCATCTCTTTTTTAAGTATCTCCATCGTTCTTTTTACTGTAAGGATAAGGTCAAAGTTCTCTTCAGGTGAAAGGCCTTCAAGGTCCGGCGTGTGCCTTGCCGGCGCTACAAGAAGATGCCCGTTATTATAGGGGAACTTATTCATCATGACAACCGACATTGCCCCTGCATGAAGTATCAGCCGTTCCCTGTCGCCAGCCCTGTCGTCGCCGATACAGAATATACACCCGGTTTTCTCCTTTTCGGAGAGGATATATTCCATCCTCCACGGGGCCCAGATAACTTTCATAAAAATTCCTTTCTTAAAAAGCTGATTGCTGAAAGCTGAGAGCTCCATTCGGAAATCTTTGATTTTCGAATGGAAATTAAATCTCTATTATCCTGCCTGTTATATAATCGTCTATCTCCAGCATGCCGATGGTATGGGGACCCGATGACCTGAAACCCATCGCGGTACCCGGATTAAAAAACAGTATCCCGTCTTTCACATGATTAGCCGGAGTGTGAGAATGCCCGTAAACAATAGCATCGACATCCTTAAACTCTTTATATATCCTTTCTTCAAGCCCTGCCTTTGCGCCCCAGCCATGTATCAGCCCGATCCTGAAATGGCCGAATTCCAGGACCGTCTTCTCGGGCAGCAATTCCACTACGCCGTGGGGGTCCATATTCCCATGCACGCCGAATAAATTCCCATCATTAAGATAATCCGCAACCTCCACTGAGACAATATCTCCGGCATGCAGGATGTAGTCCACTTCCGAAAGGTACTGGGCCTTCAGCCGCTGCAGCTCATCATTTACTCTATTCAGATGTGTGTCCGACAATACCCCGATTCTTAACTTCATATCAAAATGACTGCCCCCGGACAAAAAATTCTTTAAAGATTATAGCAATCAGGCCTAAAATACAAGCCGTAATCAGCAATGTCCGGTTAAGATCTTGCATCAGCCTGCACCCTTGTCATGAGAGGTCCAATTTTTTAAACACAAAACATTTGACTGTTAAAAGATTATTTTGTAATGGTTTATCAAAATGTTACGAGAGTATAGTATAGAGATTTCGGCTTAAAAATGAGATTATTATAAGTTGTTAATTTCTTGCATCACCTGCCGGGCCGAAGTTCCGCTGCAACCAAGCAGGTGTATCCTGAGCCTGAACAGTGCAGAAATATCGATCATCCTTTAATCGCTGATCGGTTGTATTTATATAAATTTTGGCAAGATATTTTATCCGGGATCTCCTCCCCTCTGAGGGGAGGATTAAAGGTGGGGTCTCTTAAGGTTTCTTCAAAATAGATGTTTCAAGACCCCCTCCTGCCTCCCCCTTAAAGGGGGAGGAAATTGTAAACGAAATTTTGGTTGTACAGGTCCTTGCTTCTCCGGATTAAAAAGCATCAAAAATAATTTTATTACGATTGAGAGGTTCCTCAGAACAATGCCCATTTATGAATTTTACTGTAAAAAATGCAATACCATATTCAATTTCTTTTCAGGCTCAGTCAATACCGATAAGAAACCCGATTGCCCCGGTTGCGGAAAAGTAAAGCTTGAAAGGCGGCTGTCATCATTTTCAACCCTGAAGAACAAGGGCGAAAATGAGGCTAACCCGGCAATGCCGGACCTGGATGAATCAAAGATGGAAAAGGCCATGAGCCTCCTTGCCAGGGAGGCGGAACGCCTGGATGAAAATGATCCCAGGCAGGCGGCAAATCTTATGCGAAAGCTGTCTGATATGACAGGTCTGAATCTTGGGCCCGGGATGGAGGAGGCCCTTTCCAGGATGGAGGCCGGTGAGGACCCGGAGCAGATAGAGGCGGACATGGGGGATCTCCTGGAAGGGGAAGACCCCTTTGATCTGAAAAAAAAGGCAGGCAATTCCCTCAAAAAGGCACCGCCAAAGGTGGATGAAAAGCTTTATTACTTATAGGGGGAAGCCAAATGAAAATCAAATGGAACGGACATGCCTCATTCACCATAACCTCGGATAATGGGACAGTCATTGTCACCGACCCCTATGATTCCGATAACTATGGAGATGAGCTGGCCTATGAGCCGGTCCGGGACAGGGCGGACTGCGCACTCGTGAGCCACGGGCATTCCGACCACAGTTATGTAGAAAGTCTATCCGGTTCGCCGAAGGTTCTAAAGGGATCAGGCGAAATAAAGGGAATTTCCATCACAGGCATAAAAACCTTTCATGATGACTCCGGCGGTTCAAAACGCGGGGACAACATGGTCTTCAGGTTCACGGTGGACGGGATAACCATATGTTTTCTCGGAGATCTTGGCCATATCCCTTCTAAAGATCAGATAGATGCCATGGGAGCGGTTGATATCCTTCTGGTTCCTGTAGGAGGAACCTACACGCTTGACCCTGACATGGCTGCCCAACTGATATCCATTGTTAAACCGGGGGTGGCGATCCCCATGCATTTCAGGACAAAAAAGTGCGCCTTCCCCATAAAAGGAGTTGAAGACTTTCTTTCCAGGATGAAAGATCTGAAAAGACTTGGCAGGAGCGAGATAGAACTGTCACCCGGAAGTATTCCTGAGAAGGGGACGCAGGTCTGGGTGCTGGACCATGCCTGCTGAGTTTGCCAGGAAACAGCCAAATACCTGCTATCTGTTATAAGGCGACAAGTTCAATGCCGCCCCACATGGCCATGCTGCCGCCGAGGATTGCCACACCCCCTATAATCCCTCCCATTGAATCAGCCCACCCCGAAACCTTTTCCAGGTCCATTTTTTTCCTGATCCTGTTGCCCAGGGCCGTGGCTGCTCCGTCTGCCCGGATTGCGGAGGCGGAGAGCACCGTGATGACGTCAGACGAGCCCATGCTGAGTGAGTGTCCCACCTTGCCTGATGAAGAACAGATGCCGACCGGCATCATGTTCTCGGCTATCCTTATGCCCACCCTGTCACTGAGCGGTGACTCACCGGCGAAGATAGAGACCGTCGCGTCTCTTTTCAGGTTCATGAATATGTCGCCTCCGTTTTCAATTATCACCTGACCGGTGGACTTCAACAGATCCATGCCCACAAACTGGGCAATTGCACCTGCAACAGATGCCATAGGACCCACTCCTATATCCGCTGTAGCATTTATCATCTCCTGTACTATTGAAGCGGCAAAGGGATCATGCTGATATGGACTGAGCGTGGTCAGAAAATCAGGGTGTGCCTGTATGTAGTGCTCAAGCTGGCGCCTGTACCCCACAACCATATCCCTTGCATCTTCAGCAAGATCCTTTTCAGCGCTGACCCAGAGATCCGTCTCCTTAATAACGACATTAAAGGATATCATGCCCCTGGCATTTGCCTTATTTCTGTAGTTGCGGACCGTGTATTCCTGCATCTCTTCCCCGATAATAATTCTGCACAATTGATAGCATAAATCTGATAGTGTTGTCCAGGTTAAGAAAAGACGAGCATGCGGATTGCATATGAAAAAATAGTGTATTATAATATTGTAATATGCCGGTAAAGACGTAACAAACATGCGTTCCTGTTTTGTCGGAACAGGCCCTGGTTCAAAAAAAGAAACTTCATTGGAATGGAGGCGAACATGGTTAACCTGATGGCAAGAGATATCATGAATCAGAATGTCCTTTCTGTAGGCTTGGACTGGTCTGTTGATCAGCTTGCGGATTTTCTGGTTGAGAATTCGATTTCAGGGGCTCCGGTCATATCGGAGGACGGCAAGCTGACGGGCGTGGTCTCGCTGATGGATATAGTCCGGTACAGAAGCATGCCGGTTACGGAAAACAAGGAAAATGAAACCCATGAATATTATATTCATACATCCGATCTGAATTATTCAAACGAGGAGATTGAATCTTTTCATCTTGATTCCGAATCTCTCATCTCGGTGAGGGATATCATGACGCCCAGGACATTCACTGTAAACGAAGAAACCAAGATTCGCGACATCGCCGATGTAATGATAAGGGGCAATATCCACAGGGTTCTTGTAACAAGAGATGACACGCTGGTCGGCATCATTACAACCATGGACATGCTCCGGATAATAAGAGATTTTTAATATTATTTTTTCTTGAACAGGGATTCAAGGGCAGCCATGGCTTCTTTTGTCCGGTTATATGTCCCGCCGCCTCCTTTTGACCCTATGGGCATGAAAAAATCGCAGAAATTAGCCCTCTCCTTTTCAAGGATTCGTTCCGCCATAACCTCTTTACATTCATTGTATGCATCCTGGCTGTAGAACTTGCATTGTTTGCAGCAGCGAAGGTCCCTGTTGCAATGGGGACAGGTATCCTGTCTGCCCACCTTCCCCTTTATATGTACGATCTTATTGCAGAATACACATTCCATTAATTCTATCCTCCCTGGTTTTATTACTACCCGAAAAGCCGGCATAACCGATCGGATTTTTGGGATGCAATAAAAGTAAAATAGGTTATAATTATGACTAATGAGATTATCGATTATCCATTCATCGTTAGGAGAAAGCCTGATAATTCATTGAGTTGTCTTAAAATAGAAAGTTGCATTTTGAACTACTTATTTCAGGACGGCAACCGGCTGTCTCCTATATCGGCACAATTTAAATGCAGAGTTAATAAACTTTAATGAAAAAACAATCAAATATTCCCATTGCGGACCCAAATTCAACGGACTATCTACTTCTGAACCACACGGCTGATATGGGAATGGAAATCACTGCGTCAGACCCGGTTGATCTTTTTACAAAGGCCGGCAGGGCCTTGATTCATATCATGTTGGGCGATATTAGATCAAAAGGCCCGGATGTCATCAAAATATCCCTTACCGGGGATGACCTGCCGGATCTCATGGTCCGGTGGCTGACGGAAATCCTCTACCTGTTTGAAGGAGAGCATCTTATAACAACTGATATCATTATCCATGAGCTTTCATCAGCGGCGCTCTGTGCATCGCTCGCCGTTACACCCTTCGATCCTTCGCGAAATGAGGTTCTAAGGGAGGTTAAGGCCGTTACGTATCACCAGATCGATGTGACCCGGCAGGACGGGATATGGAAAGCCAGGGTTATATTCGATCTTTAATTATTGATTTTTCCCTCCCTGCGGGGTTTAACCGGGGCTGATATTTATTTATGGAAATAGCGCTTAAAGAAATAGACCGCAACCGATGGCAGATCCCCAGGTCAGGCAATATGCGCGTGCCGGGGATGATATTTTCAAGCAGACAGCTCATCAAAGGGCTTCTCAAGGACCAGAGCCTTACCCAGGTAGCTAATGTCGCCTCTCTGCCGGGGATAGTCAAATATTCCCTT
>JBFYXR010000426.1:0-10675 GCA_041310455.1 Desulfobacteraceae bacterium
TGGATGAACTGATGATATTTACGGATGGGAGTGTAAATACCCGTTCAGGGATCGGATACGGGGCCTACCTCTCTATTTCCAAACCGGGGCTTTCGTTGGGCTTATTGAGGTCGCGCGTGAAAGTGAGGAGATTTGAACATACCTCTTCGACGAAGCTGGAATTGCAGGCCTTATTATGGGCGCTTGGCGATGTTAAGGCATCGCGGCGCAGGGTAATTATATATACGGATTCTCAAAACATCATGGGTTTACGGGGAAGACGTGATCACTTTGAGCAAAATGATTATTGTTCTAAGAAAAACAGGCCCCTCAACAATTCCGAACTGTATCAGGAATTTTTTAGAATAACCGATCGGCTGGATTGTGAATTTATAAGAGTGCATGGACATAAGGCATCACATCAAAAAGATGATATTGATAACATTTTTACACTTGTGGACAGAGCTTCAAGAAATGCATTGAGAGGGGATGACCTATAAAATGGCATATGTGCGGGCATGGGGATGTCTTGAATTGCGTTTGACATGCAGTTGCAAAATCCCTATACTCCCTTTAAAATTCACCTTTGATGTCAGTATTTAAAAAATATGACCCTTATCAATATAACCGGAACTATTGCAGCTATTTTGACTACTGTTTCTTTTGTGCCGCAGGCCTTAAAAACTTTAAAGACAAAACAGACACATGATATTTCATTGTTCATGTATGTTCTGTTTATCGCGGGCGTTTTAATGTGGCTGATTTACGGGCTTCTGATTAAAAGCCTGCCTATAATACTTGCTAATGCAGTTACCATGTGTTTGATTATCCCCATTCTTATTATGAAGTTTATATACAGGTAATTCCTTTTAAACGATCTAATCACCGGCTGATGAGGGCGGATATGAAAGACGTTCTTGCGATAATACTTGGCGGCGGCAAGGGTACAAGGCTGTATCCTCTGACAAAACTTCGTTCCAAACCTGCAGTGCCGTTAAACGGCAAATACCGGCTTATAGACATACCAATATCCAACTGCCTTAACAGCAATATCTATCGCATTTTCGTCCTGACCCAGTTCAACAGCGCCAGCCTCAACCGCCACGTCAACAGGACATACGGCTTCGACAACTTCCGCCAGGACGGGTTTGTATCGATACTTGCCGCCGAGCAGACGATGGAATCCGTGGACTGGTTTCAGGGCACGGCGGACGCGGTCAGGAAGACCCTCAGACATTATTCCAGGTTCAACTTTGACCATTATCTTATACTATCAGGTGACCATATCTACAGGATGGATTACGGCAGCATAATGGCTGAACACAGGCGGAAAAATTCCGACGTGACGGTGGCAGCCATCCCGGTCGCACGTAAAAAGGCGCCTGAACTGGGCATCCTTGACATAGACGGCACAGGCGAGGTCATCCGGTTTGTGGAAAAACCCCGTGACCAGTCTGTCATAGACGGGCTGGAGATAATGCCCCAGACCTGGAAAAACCTCGGGAAAGAGGCGAGGCCAGGGCAATGCCTTGCGAACATGGGCATCTATGTCTTTAAACGTGCGGTCCTTGAGGAGATCCTGTATAAAGATACTCACACGGATTTCGGCAGGGAGATCTTCCCTGAGACCGTAAGTTCACCTGACCTTAAGGTGGATTCATACCTCTTTGAAGGGTACTGGGAAGATATAGGGACCATCAGGTCCTTTTTTGATGCAAATCTCGGCCTTGTCGACCCCCTGCCCCCCTTCAGCTTCTATGACGAGACGGCACCCATCTACAGCCACCCCAGGTTCCTTCCTCCAAGCAAGATCACGAGGACCGATGCAGAGAAAGCTGTTCTGAGCGAAGGGTGCGTCGTGGACGACGCCTTCATCCGCAGAAGCATCATCGGGGTGCGCAGCCTCGTGGGAAAGGGCTCCAGGCTGATCAACACGATCATGATGGGCGCGGACCGGTATGAGACAGGGACGGAGAGGGAGCAGAACAGGATTCTCGGCCGTCCGGATATTGGGATAGGACAGGATTGCTACATAGAAGGGTGTATTATCGACAAGGACGCCAGGATCGGCAGGGGCGTAAGGATAGTGAGCGGGAATGTCCAGGATGCAGGGGGCGATGGATGGAAGTTGAGGGACGGGGTGGTGGTTGTCGAAAAACAGGCCATTATACCGGACAACGCAGTCATTGATTTCGCCGGATAAGCCCGGTTCCGGATTTATGACCGTTTTTCACTTCCAGCCGCTCAATCAAACAGATAATCAGCAACTCATGGAGTAAGACCATGCCACGCAAGAAACATAAAGGCAGGACACACGCGTCACTGTTTTCCCGGCGTTCTCTCCCCGGCAGCGCCCCCGGAACCCTGATTGTCGATCCTAATGCCCCTAAGCCGGTCATTCGCATAGTGGCATTCGGCCCTGACAGGGCAATCGAAAAGGATATCGAAGATCTGCAGACAGTCCGGTCCTTTGTCAGCCAATGGCCTGTTACCTGGATTAACGTTGCAGGATTGGGAGATCTTTCCGTCATCACCAGACTGGGAGAGATCTTCAACCTCCATCGACTGGCCCTGGAAGATGTAATCAACGTGCATCAGCGTCCAAAGCTCGAGCAGTACAGGGATTATTGCTACATTGTCGTCCGCATCGTCAAGTCCGAGGAGAAATACTCTTCCGAGCAGGTCAGCATTTTTCTAGGCAAAAACTTCGTGTTGAGTTTTCAGGAGCAGGCCGGCAGGTATTTTGATCCTGTTCTTGACCGTATCCGCACGGGCACCGGCCGGATGCGCACTGCCGGCCCTGATCATCTCACATATTCATTGATTGACGCGGTTATCGACTGCTATTTCCCTGTCCTGGAGCAATATGGAGAACTGGTAGAATCCCTGGAGGACGCCATCGTCGCACAGCCGGACCACAGCCTCATCAGCCAGATCCACGAACTCAGGCATGGCCTGCTTACATTGCGGCGCATCGCATGGCCGCTTCGGGAGACAATGAATATCCTCTATCGCGACCCTATACCGCTGATCGACGACGAAGAACGGGTTTATCTGAGGGACTGCTATGATCATATGGTTCAGATCATTGACCTGCTCGAGAATTATCGTGATGTAACCTCGGGCTTGATGGAAGTTTACCTCTCGAGCATAAGCAACCGCACTAATGAAATTATGAAGGTGCTGACGATAATTACGGCGGTATTCGTTCCAATGACCCTCATCGCAGGAATCTACGGGATGAATTTCAATACCCGGGCCTCGCCCTGGAACATGCCGGAGCTTGAATGGACCTGGGGTTATCCATTTGCACTGGGTCTTATGGCCCTGGTAGCTTTTATCCTGCTGCTTTACTTCCTTAAAGAAGGCTGGCTGGGTAAAAAAGAATAAACGGCTCCATGCGGCTGAAATGCGTTTGACATGCAAAGGTAATTTTTCTATATTCCGTTAATCAAAAGATCGTCCCTTTTCAACTCACCCCAAACATTAAAACAGGAGGAAAAAAAATGAAGACCAGATTATCTATTCATCGTATCTTATTTATTCTTTCTATCGCATTGGCTTTTGCATTTTTCTTCGGCACCCTGCCCGCCGGTTCGCAGGGCACAAAAACTGTAACTGTGAATGGAAAAAGCATTGAAGCAGTTACAACCTTTGAAGGGGCGCCAACCACCTATACACGCCGCGGCAACGACAAATTCAGCGTCGGCTACTATATTAAAGACGGCAAGATAGTGGACAAGAACTCCCTGCTGGCTGATAAAGATGCCCCTGCTTCAACGATCGACCTTGATAATCTCGTAGCCAACGGTGAAGCTTTCAACGCAGTTATCGCTACTGGAAAAGGCACCGATATCACCGTGACCGGGTCTGTAAACGCCTCCGATAACGGCGACGGCAAAAATGCCTCTGACTTTTCCGGGCTCGGCGCCATGATCCTCGCAACTGATTATGCCAAGGTGAAAGTCAATTCCATGAAAATAGACACAAAAGGCTTTTTACGCGCGGCATTTATTTCTGATAACCACGCCCAGATCCTTGTCAAGGATTCAACCGTCACAACATTGGGTGCAAATCCCCTGACCCAGTCCTACAAGGAATATGTCAACAGCGCCAATCAGAATATCATGCTCTCTCCTCCCTGGGTTCTGGGCATCCAGGGCGGCATACGTGCCGGCAACATGCTGGGAGACTACTCCACCCTTACGGTCATAGGCTCAAAGATCTCTTCAGGCGGGTGGGCAATCCTGTCCACAGATGCCTGTACAAGTCCTATGATGAATGTGGTAGACACTGAAATGGAAATCCTGCCGGCCTCAAAGGGTGGAATGTCCTCAGGCAAGTTCTCCTACAGCAGCAAGTACGGCACAGGCTACGGCACATATCTAATCGGCAACGCAAAGCAGAATTTTTATGGCGTTACCTTCAAAGGGCTCACCTATGCCGGAATCTATACCGGCGGCGAGGGCACCTATAAGTCCTCAACCGGAAAGATTGAGCTTAAAGACGCAGATGGCAAGACCATTGAGACCGTTACCGGAAAAGGCAAGCCGACCACAATCAATGCAGTTTGGGGCTTCATGACCCACGGCAGCGGCACTGTAAATGTTCTGGACGGAACGGTTGTCAACGCCGAAGAGGCTATTTTCCTGCACAAAAGGGGTGGTGTCAGCTTTGTGGCCGACAACGCAGTGCTGAATTCCGCGTCCGGCATCTTACTGCAAATGATCGACAACGATGACAGCACGGTCGGCGGAAGTATGAATGGATTCAATACCGAGTTCAAGGAGGCCGCAGGATGGCCTTCTGAAAACGGCAGTGTAACAAAAGCCGGGGCTTCAGCCGGCGGACAGGGTGGAATGCCGGGTGGACAGCAGGGCAGCATGCCCGGCGGACAGGCAGGCGGCGCTCCCGGCGGTGACATGGCCGGTGGCCGCGGCGGTGAAGGGAGCGGACAGCAGGGTGGCATGCCCCAGGGCGGTATGCCCGGCGGACAGGCAGGCGGCGCTCCCGGCGGCGACATGGCCGGTGGTCGCGGGGGCGAAGGCGGCGGACAGCAGGGTGGCATGCCCGGTGGCAGTGCCGGTGCTAAACTGATCCTTACAAACGGCAACTATAAGGGTAATGTCTTCAACGGAAGCGGCTATTATACCCAGAGCGGCAACGCACTGGATGTCTCTATCGGAAAGGGCGCAAGCCTGACAGGCGCAATCTCCCTGACAGAGACAAGACATGTTGATGAAACAGGGAAGCAGAACACACATTTCACCATTAACGAGTATTATTACCTCGGCCATGTAGCAAACAGGAACTACAGGAACGAAACCGGCAGCATCAATGTGACTGTGCAGGACGGCGGTAAATGGACTGTCACAGGGGAAAGCCTGATCAGCAAGCTCGTTGTTGAGAAGGGTTCCATTGAGGGAGCCAACGGCGCCAAGGTAATTATGAAGATTGACGGCAAGGAAAAGGCAATCAAAGCAGGAGAGACCTATAGCGGAAACATTGTTATCTCGCTGGCCAAATAAACAGCCCCACGGGATGATTTTGTTTAATTCCATAATGTCAGTCCATTAAAAAACACTCCCCTGTGTGCAGCCGAACGCCATGCACAGGGGAGTTTCATTTTCGCCATGCGTTTTTGACTAATGAGATATATATCTGCAAAGGAGAGTCACGATGAGTTTAATAAGATCGATCATGGGAAGACGGCAGTTCCTTATTGCCGCCGGCGTTACGTCAACTTCAGCACTGGCATTAAATAAGCTTGCAGGAGGCGTAAGCCCGGTTTATCAGACAGGTGCCGCCGGCGCATCCGAAAGGACTGTAACTGACGGTCTCGGAGGCGCCTATAGTAACAGGTACAACCATCTTTTGTCGCCGATCAAAATAGGGAATGTTGTCCTGAAGAACAGGATGATGGCCACCAGGTCCCTTCCCTCTCATCTGCAGGGGCCGGAGACCTTCCCTGCTGATCCGGTCATGACCCATGTTGCGAACGTTGCCAGGGACGGGGCTGCTGTTGTTACACTTTCGGCCGAGAAATATAACATCGATGACTCAGGCGTTCAGAATTATATCGCGCAGCTGACGGATATCATTCATTTCTATGGCGCCAAGGCCAATGTGTGCCTTACCCAATTTCAGGAGCCGAGGGGATACAGCATCAGCGATATCTCTCCGCCCAGGCAGTCAGGCCAGCTGAGGTATTTCATGTTCGGCGAATCAAAGGAAATGCCCGTCAACATGATAAAGGAAATGAATGAGGGTTTTGCAAAAACGGCAAAGCGCTATCAGGCCCTGGGCTTTGACATGGCATGCATCTACATGTCTTACCGTTCCTCCATTTTCGCATGCTCACTGTCTCCCCTTCTGAACAAAAGGACGGACCAATATGGCGGGAGCCATGAAAACCGTGCTCGCATTGTCATTGAGTTGTGTCAGTCTATTAAAAAGGCATGCGGTCAGGATTTCCTGATAGAGGCGCAGGTCAGCGGTGAGGAGGAGCCCGGCTCCGGCGGCTATACCACAGAGGACCTTGTCAAATACGCAAAACTTTTTGAGGGCTATGTTGACATCCTTCAGCTTCGGGGGTGGGACGTCCCCTCTTCACATCCCATGGGTTATAATTCAAAAAAGGGAAAGCCCTTAACCATTAAATATGCAGAGGCTGTAAAGAAAAACGGCGCAAAGATCGTCGTGGCCCCGATTGGCGGATACCAGGACCTGGACTTGAACGAAGAGTTCATTGCCGGCGGAAAGGCCGATATGATTGCTATGGCCAGGGCCTTTATCAGCGACCCGGAATACGGCCAGAAGGCCTATGAGGGAAGAGGTGAGGATGTTGTGCCCTGTATCCTGTGCAACAAATGCCAGGGGAATGCCCTCACGCCCAATCTCGACGTGTGCTCCGTTAATCCGATAACAGGCCTTGAAAACAAGGTCAGTAAAATGATCATCCCCCCAGTAGCCTCCAGAAAAGTTGCAGTCATCGGCGGAGGCCCGGCCGGTATGAAGGCGGCCCTCACGGCTGCAGAAAGGGGTCATAAGGTGACGCTCTTCGAAAAGGGCGACGCCCTTGGCGGCCTGCTGCGTCACACTGATTTTGCCTCCTTCCAATGGCCCCTCAAGGATTATAAGGACTACCTTGTCCGCCAGATGAAAAAAAATGGTATCGATGTGCAGTTAAAAACGACTGCCACCCCTGAGATGATCAAGTCAAAAGGATACGAGGCGGTAATTATAGCCATCGGGGCAGAGCCTGTCATCCCGAATATTCCGGGCGCAGATGGAAAGACTGTGATTAATGCGGTTGATGCCTTCGGAAAGGAGAAGACCCTGGGCAAGAATGTCGTAATTATCGGCGGCGATCTGATTGGCACCGAGACAGGCATGTATCTGGCTGAAAACGGTCACACGGTAACGGTCCTGGCATCCGGGAAGGAATTAATGAAATCTGAAGGTATGCACCAGGACATTGATTCCTACCTGGAAATGAAAAACTTCAGCTTTTTTACGGAGGCCACAGCCAAAGGCATTTCAGATGCCAAGGTGACCTATGTCGATGCAAAAGGGAATGAGAATTCCATACAGGCTGACAGCGTAGTGATTTACGGCGGGTTTAAGCCGAGGCAGGATGAGGCCCTGAAGTTTTCCGGTTCAGCCAGCCGGTACTTTGCAATCGGCGACTGTCAGGAGGTGGGCGGCATGGTGCGTGCATGCACACGCACTGCCTTTGCCGCTGCATCTCAGATCTGACGCCTCGATAATATTGCAGATAAATAATGGATATTTTGCAATAAGAGTGAAATTTCTTGACGCAAAGTGTCAACCCACATATGGTTTTCCCAGTATACGGCAGGTTTTTCTTTCATTCAGTTTTTCTACAGAAGGTAATTGAGAAACCTTAGTGAATTTTTTAAAATCTGAAACCGGATGTGCAGGTCTATATTCAGATGAAGATTGATCCTTGGTTCACAACTATTTAATAAAACAAATCAAAAAGGAGGGAATTATGAGTCTAAAAAAATCGCTTATGGGAAGGCGGCAGTTTATCGTAGCCGCCGGTGTGGCGCCTGCTGCAGCGCTGGCATTTGATAAGATGGCAGGAGTCGTTAATCCGGTCTTACAAACCGGCTCCGCAGCGGCAGCTGAAAAGGCCGAGAAGAAGGCGACCGGTTTTGACGGGACCAGGTACAGTCATCTTATGTCGCCCCTCAGAATCGGCAATGTGATCCTGAAGAGCAGGATTTTTTCCACCAATGGCTACCCCCATTTCCTTCAGGGAGGAGAAAATTATCCTGCCGAACCCAGCCGGTTCTATGCCGCTAATCTGGCCAAGAACGGGGCCGCTATTGTCACCCCCCGCATGATCACGGGCCGTGAGAGAAGCAAACAGATGGGTGACAGCGCCCATATGATTATCTATGACATTGAAGATACGGGCGTGCAGAATTACCTGGGTCAGATGATAGAAGGCATCCACTCCTATGGCGCAAAAGCTACCGTGCCCTTGTATGTCCTGACCCATGACCAGGAGACGATCCCGCCTGGACCGGAACATACGGTGGATCCTCTTTCCGACGAGATTGTGGAGCAATTGATTGAAGAGGCCATCGGACAATTGAAGGTCTTTCAGGGTTTCGGCTATGACATGACGACCCTGCAGATGGTTCAGTACAAAGGGGACAATAAACAGCGCGAGGGTTTTTCCGTCAGACTGTGCAAGGCCTTAAAAAAGGCCCTTGGCCAGGACTTCCTGATAGGGGCGAGGATACTGATGGTGGAATCGGCGCCGCAGGACTCCGTCTCATACACACAGGAGGAAATCATCGGATCTGCCAGACAGTGGGAGGGCGTTGTTGACATCCTTCAGCTTATGGCAGGCAACTCCTATCTGGGTTTCGGCTGGAACAAGGGTTCCGCGCCTGCAGCCCTCAAATATGCCCAGGCCATCAAGGAAAGCGGCGCGAAGGTTTATGTGGCGCCCAACGGCGGATTCGGTGACCTGGATCAGAATAACGAGTACATCGCAACCGGCAAGGCCGATATAATCGCCATGGCCAGACCCCTTATCTCAGACTGGGAATACGGCAAGAAGGCCTATGAGGGAAGGGGCGAGGATGTGGTGCCCTGTCTCATGTGCAACAAATGCCACGGATGGAAATATCCGCCATGGATTACCGTCTGTTCCGTGAATCCGAAGGTGGGAATCGACTCGGCCGTAAGGATCATTGAGGCCCCTACGGTAACAAAGAAGGTGGCCGTCATCGGCGGGGGCCCGGCAGGCATGAAGGCGGCCGTTATTGCCGCTGAAAGAGGACACAGGGTGACGCTGTATGAAAAGACGGGCTACCTCGGCGGCCTGCTCAGGCACGCGGATTTTTCAAACTTCAAATGGCCGCTGATGGACTTCAAGGATTACCTTGTCCGCCAGTTAAAAAAGACAGGTGTCGAGGTTATTCTGAATACCGCGGCCACGCCCGATACGATCAAGGCTAAAAAGTATGATTCAATCCTGGTTGCGATCGGCGCGGAGCCCAGTGTTCCCAAGATCAAGGGCGCAGAGGGTAAAAATGTATATAATATCGACAGCGTCTACGGCAAGGAAAAGGAACTGGGAAAGAATGTGGTTATAGTGGGTGCCGGGGGATACAGCATAGAGACAGCCATATATCTGGCCAATGCGGGCAACAATGTAACGGTCCTGTCAAGCGGCAAGGACCTTGTTGAGGAAAGCGGTCCACATCAGCTGGAGAATATCGCAATGGCATTCAAGAACCTGAAAAATTGCAGCTCGGTCATGAATGCCATAACCACCGTGATTGCGGATGGAAAGGTGACCTATAAAGATGCCTCGGGCAGCGAGAAGTCCGTCCAGGCGGACAGCGTGGTCCTCTACGCAGGCCTCAAACCAAGGCAGGATGAGGCGATGAGGTTCTCCGGATCGGCCGGCCAGATCTTTATCATAGGTGAATGCAACGGAAACAGCAACGGTGGCGGCGTGCAGGCGACCCAGCGCAGTGCCTTCTTTGCGGCATCACAGATCTAATGTCCAGCCTGCAAGCGCACACAGGTTTATTTGATATTTCAATTTAATGAGAGATTGTATAAGATAAAAAAAGCCCCCTCACAAGAGGGGGCTCAACAATCGGCCTGTCCGGTGACCTGGCGCTGCATAAGGATTTTCTCTAATAATTCGGCAGGGCCCGATCACCGTGCCGGTTGAAACATTTCAGCACTTAAAACGAATATTACTGTTTATAGAATGAATTAATAAAGAATATTTTTTCCGTATCTTCCTGCTTGAGTTTCCACAGCTCCTTTATTTTTCTGTTCATCTCTTCCATGTATCCCCGTATTACATAGTATTCCGCCCTGTCAAAGAATAATATAACCCTGTCGTTTAATTCCCTCATCTGATGCATCTGAAGTACGGAATCAAAATCGCTTTCATTTACGACAAATAACCACAGTGTCCTACGAAGCAGATACATGGATCTGATAACCTCGCAGAGCGGAATCTGCATCCTGAATAACTCCATGCCCTCAGCGGCATACCTTTTGCCTACATCCTCCTTCATGGTGTCATAGCTTATCCACCGGTCTATATGCTTGAGAATGTATTTCGCCTTTGCGCCAAGGTACTCAATATCCTTCTGATAGGTTGATGTTGTAGGGTCAATTTTAATAATCT
>JBFYXR010000427.1:0-2823 GCA_041310455.1 Desulfobacteraceae bacterium
CAGGCTGTACAGGATAATATGGGAGCGGTTTGTAGCCTGCCAGATGAAAGAAGCCCAGTGGGATTACACGACGGCCCTGATATCGGGCACGGCAGAAGGGAAAGAGATACTGTTCAAGGCCACCGGCAGGATACTTGTATTTGACGGATGCTACAGGGTGACCGGTATCCCGGGTGATTTTGAGGAGGCGGTCCTTCCCGGCCTGAACGAGGGACAGCCCCTTGCGGCCATCAAAATAGACCCGTTACAGAACTTCACTTCGCCTCCTCCCAGGTACACCGAGGCCTCCCTTGTCAAGAAGCTCGAGGCGGAAGGCATAGGAAGGCCGAGCACGTATGCCTCTATCATACAGGTTGTCCAGAACAGGAAATATGCCAAAAAGGTCCAGAACAGGTTCTATGCCACAGACCTGGGAATGGTGGTGACCGACAAGCTGGTCGAGGCCTTCCCGGAGATAATACAGGTGGGTTACACCCGCGACATGGAGCAGCAGCTGGACGATATCGAAGAAAAACATGCTGATTGGGTTCAGATGCTCAAAAGCTTTTACGGCCCCTTCAAGAAGGACCTTGAAGCGGCCTATCAGGACATGGAGCATGCCAAGGCAAGCACACAGCCTGCCCCTCACAAATGTCCGAAATGCGGGGGCAACACGGTCTACCGCTTCGGAAAAAACGGGAGGTTCCTTAGCTGCGCCAATTATCCCGACTGCAAATTTGCCGCTCCCATTGATTCGGACGGAAATCCTGTCTCTCCGGAGCAGAGTGATATTGCCTGCCCCAAATGCGGTGAGCCCATGCTGATGAGGAAAGGGCGTTTCGGGCCGTTTTTAAGCTGCAACAAATACCCGGCCTGTGATGGTATTGTCAACCTGGATAAAAAGGGATTTGTAACACAGCCGAAGATTCCGCCGCTTCTGACGGATTTGAAATGCCCGAAGTGCGGTGCCCCGCTCAATATCAGGCGCGGCGCCCACGGCCCATGGCTGAGCTGCTCCAAGTTTCCCAGGTGCAGGGGAAGGCAGGGGTGGGCCTCCATGGACAAAGAGATAAAGGCCACGTGGGAAAAGGCGCTTGATGCACACGAAAAGTCGAACCCGCAGAAGGTCATCATGAAGGTAAACGGTGAGCCCGCAGGAGATACCTACAAGCCCAGTGTCCAGAATGTAGAGGATAGCCAGCAGGGCGGTGATGTGGCTGATGATATGGAATAGATGCCTAATAACTTCTGTATGACATGTATTCGTTCAGGCAGGCAAGGTCATCTCTGCCGGAAGAATCAGGAAAAGAATCCAGGAATTCCGAGGCCTTTTTTGCATATCCCTTTGCCTCATCCCTGACCCTCTCAATGGCGCTGCTGTGTTTAACCGCCGCAAGGATCCTCCGGTAGTCTTCCTCGCCCGACCCGGCATCTGAAAACAGCCTTTCAAGCAATTTTTTCTCTGTATCCTTCATTTCAGAAATGGCATAGATAAGGGGCAATGTGACCTTGCCCTCCTTCAGGTCCTTTCCTGCAGGCTTGCCAAGCTCTTCATCGGTGGATGAATAATCAAGCATGTCATCCATCAGCTGGAAGGCAATCCCTATGTTAAGGCCGAAACCCTTGAGATTCTGAATGCATTTTTCATCCGACCCTGAAATGATGCCGCCGCAGGCGCATGCCGCTGCCATGAGCTCGGCGGTTTTCGAGATGATTATCTCCATGTACTGCTCCCTGTCCATTTCCCGGTCATTGGTGTGCATAAGCTCCATGACCTGCCCCTCAGACATGCGGCAGCCGGTGTTTATTATCATCCTTAAAAAGTCTATATTATTGGAGCCCAGGGCAATGGACATCGCCTTTGAGCTGAGATAATCGCCGGCCAGCACAGCAGCCGGGTTGCCCCAGAGATTTCTTGCCGAGGGTTTGCTCCTCCTGGTTTCGGCATTATCTATGACGTCATCATGGAGGAGCGAGGCGCAGTGAAAATATTCGAAAAGGGTTGAAAGCAGATAGACATCCTTTCCTTTGTACCCGCAAAGCCTGCTGGAGAGCACGAACAGAAGGGGCCGCAACCTTTTGCCCTGGCCCAGGAGGGCATGTCTTCCTATGTCGTCCATGAGGGGGATGCTGGAACTGAATCCGTTTTTCAGTTCCCTGTCTATCTTCCCGAAGTGCTGGCTGAACCTGTCTGCAAAGGCCTTGTCCGAATTCACATTTATCTCCAAACATGATGAGCTGAACATCTGAAATATGATCTGAACATCTAACATCTTGAGGGCTTTTATTCAACCCCTTTTACACTGTTCCAGCCTTCTGTCGTCAGCCATCTTTCTCCTGCTTCTTCTGATTTAAAATGCCAAAGGGGAACAAAAACCTATTCTACTGCTGTTTTCCCTGTAAATTCGCCAATTGCAGGCTTATCTT
The DNA here is from genome assembly GCA_041310455.1 of Desulfobacteraceae bacterium. Lineage (GTDB taxonomy): Bacteria > Desulfobacterota > DSM-4660 > Desulfatiglandales > HGW-15 > JAFGIC01. The sequence continues at coordinate 2,407 of JBFYXR010000427.1, forward strand.
TAAGTTACTTCTATTCGTTCAAATCTTGTCTTCATTCTGCCATAATTATGTAGGTATTAAGATATAATTGACGCAAAATGTCACAAAATATTCACATTATGTCATATCAAAATTGTAGATATTTTGTATGATCTGCACATTTAAGTCATGAATTTTCTTGCTTTTTGAGTTCTCCGGTATCCGCTTTATATCATTAAATAATTAATACAATCCAGGGGTTTCCCCCCATCTGTAAACGGGGGTAACAATATCAACAATCTAGAAGGAGGAAAAGATGAAGAAATCGGACGTGTTTTTTATTTCAATTCTTTTAGCGCTGGTTTTAATCCTAGGAGGTCTGCCTGCTGTCTACGCTCAGGATACAGGGACCGAAGAATTTACGCTGGATGAGATCACGGTAACGGCCCAGAAACGCGA
>JBFYXR010000428.1:0-4211 GCA_041310455.1 Desulfobacteraceae bacterium
TGCTTTACGTAATGTCTAATTACAAAATATCCTTTAATCATTTGGTATCCAGCCGCATGTCAATCTTTCACAAAAAAGGCAGCGTGGTTGGACGTAAAGAAGGGGGGATTTCTAAGTATTATGGCTCTGATCGTGCTGTCTTTCTTGAATTCATTGTCCAGATAGGCCCTGACCTTATCCCTGTTCCACCCCTTAGGATGTTCAAAGTTCGAATAGAGTGACAGGTCGCCTTCATAGAATTCCCTTGTCTCATATTTCTCAGCGTCAGGGCTGTGTACGGGCATATTAAAGATCGCGAGATTAAGAAAATCAATCTCCTCATGGTGCCTTTTCACGAAGTCCATGGTATGCACTGCCTCTGTCGGACCTTCAGGGGGCGTGCCGAAGAGAAAATACAGATAGGTTCCTATCCCGGCCTTTTTGATATTTTTAAGAGACAGAGAAGCAGCCTCGATATTGATGCCCTTCTGCAGTCGATCAAGCACGCCCTGGTCTCCGGATTCAATGCCTATCTTGAGCATTGCGCAGCCGGACTTCCTTAACCCGGCGCAGAAGCCGGGATCCCTGAAATGATCGGTTATCCGCACAAAACCGTACCAGGGAACAGTCAGAGGCCGGGCAATCAGCCCTTTTAAGAGGGACGGGCTCATGGCGTTGTCCAGGAAGTGGACAAGCACGGGATTGTGCCGCTTTATAAGGGACTCAAGGTCATCAAGAACAGCATTAACGGATAGAGGCATATAGGGGTTGCCTTCAGCCTTTTCAGGGCAGAACAGGCATTTCTGCCAGTAGCAGCCGCTTGAGGCGCTGTAGGGCAGGACCGTCCCGGGTGAAAGATAGTCCTTAAGGGGAAGCTGGTCATATACCGGCCCGGCATGCCTTTCATCCCATTCCATACCCATCAGGCCGCGAATATATCCCTCTCCGGGTCCTGCTATCATGTCATCTACAAGCCCGGCGAACGGGTTCTTCCATCCCGGGCTTTTCATCCAGGACGTGACAAGCCCTCCGCCGAGGATTATCCGCCTGCCGGGATACTCCTGCTTGAGGCATCCTATCATGGAAAAGGCCGTTAAGGCCTGGCTCAGGAAGTTTATGGACAGACCGATGAAATTATCTGAAGCGTTTGAAAGCTGCGGGATAAGCCGGTCATGGAAATATCCGTAAAAGGGATTTTTCCAGGGCTCCTCAGCAGTGCGGATAAGATCGCTGCTTTTCAAAGGCGAGAGGTCCTGGTCCTGGTAGTTGTTCAGGCTGATCATGACCCTGGATGGGTGCAGGGATTTTTCCAGGATACGGTTAACATCCTTAACCGCCCTTGTGTATCTGTCGATATCCCAATGGCTTCCCCTTTTTCGCAGGTAATCGAGGTTTTGCCGGAGGTTTTTTGCGGAGCGCCTTGTCCAGGTATCCTTTGATTCGACAGGCCTGTTTAAGGCCCAGAGAATGCTTTCCAGTCCGGCGTCAATAAGCGATAAGGCACTGTCGGAATCAACAGAGCCGGCGAGCCTGGCGATACCGGCTGGAGGCTCGCAGGGCTTTGAAAGGGGAGGGTGGATCAGGATCATTATTAATAAATTTATTTGTCAGGTGTCGTATTCGCTGCCGGGGCAGCGGCTGATTCCTGCAAACCCTTTGTCTTAACAAGGTACTCTGTTATCACGGCGGCGTCTTGATCGGAGATGCCGCTGAAAAATTTCTTTTTCATCTTTTCTACCGTTGATTTCCAGTACTCACCGGATTCATTCCTGTTGGTCTTATCAAGAGAATGACACCTGGAGCATCGCTTTTCAAAAAGGGCCTTGGGCTCCATCGTCTTTGAATATGTCTGACTCTCTGTGCAGGTGATCAGCGATAAAAAGGAAAGGACACAAAGGATAAGTTTAAGGGATGATCTGTAGGACATTTTGAACCTCCTATTTAAAAAGATGATGCCGGTTAAAGGGATTGAATCAGTGATGATTATTTCTTTGATATATTATACAGCGAATATTTTAAAAAGAAATTCCTTATTTGTGAAATTTTTTTGTTGTCCGCCGGCTCGTTCCGGTGATAGGGTCAGGATAACTTTGACCAACTCCAGTTAACGAGGAAAATTTGAAATGGATTATTTACAGGCTGCAATCATTGCCGTTGTGGAAGGGATAACGGAGTTCCTGCCCATATCTTCTACCGGGCACATGATTATCTTTGAAAAGCTGATGGGACTGGATTCTTCGCCTTTGCTGAATGTCTACAAGATAACCATCCAGTTCGGCGCCATATTGTCCGTGATCTGCCTGTACTGGAGACGTTTTATTCAATCAGCTGATTTTTATTTCAAACTATTTGTGGCATTTCTTCCCTCCGCAGTCTTCGGGTTCATACTGAGTGATCTTATTGATAAGATGCTGGGCAGCGTTATGATAGTAGCCGTAAGCATGATAGCAGGCGGTGTTGTCCTTATCTTCATTGATTCATGGCTAAAAAACGAAAATCCGGATAACCTGGAAATAACATATCCAAAAGCCCTTAAGATAGGGCTTTTCCAGGTCATATCCATGATCCCGGGGATTTCCCGTTCGGCAGCCACAATCATAGGAGGGATGTGCCAGAAATTAAACCGCTCACAGGCAGCAGAGTTTTCATTTTTCCTTGCGGTGCCGACCATGTTCGCGGCATCCGTGTGGGAGCTGAAGAAATATTATGCGGACATTAATGCCTCGAATATCTCTTTGCTTATTTTCGGGAATGTCATTGCCTTTATCGTGGCTGCATTGGCCATAAAGTTTTTTATAAATTTTTTGATCAGGCATGGCTTCAAATTGTTCGGATATTACAGGATAATAGCAGGGGGGGTAATCCTTGTGATGCTTCTGGCAGGTATTGATCTGAATCTGACGGATTGAAATCGCTGAGGGCAATCCTGGCTTTCTATTTATTAACCCTCCTCCTCTTAAGGGGGAGACAGGAGGGGGTCTTGACAGGATTTAATTAGACCCCACCTCAATCCTCCCCTGAAAGGGGAGGACCTTGGAACCGCCAGTCTATTATCAGATTGTTATATGCTCCTTAATTTTCAAGCCATCAGGTTTATTCTATGAGGAATCTTCAGTCGTTGACAAACTTCCTCATAAGCCAGCCGTCATAATAGCCGTTTTGAGTCTTTGTATCATTTTTAAGCACGGCAATTCGATCAAATCCCATGTTTTCATACAGCCGGATGGCTGACGCATTATCAGCCCGGACCATGAGGTAGATTATCTCAAGAACGCCGGATGACCTGGCGCGCAGCAGGGCATCTCCGAGCAATAGTCTCCCGATGCCCTTCCCCCTTGCCCCATGTTTTACACCCATGTTGAGTTCTGATGTATGACTCAGTTTTGCCTGATATCGGGGCATGATTGTAAGATAGCCGTAAAGCCTGCCGCCTGACTCTGCGACAAGGGCAATGCTGCCGGGGCGGCTTGAAAGGGCAGCAATATATTGCCGGAATGACTCAAGGTCGGGGAATTTTTCCTCCAGGGCCTCGCTCATCCCATCGGAGGTAGTATAGACATCGCTTACAAGGGCGTATATCTCACCAATGTCAAAATCTTTGAACTCTCGAATTGATGGGTCCATATATTATTTATTGATAATGCCTACTGCTCAAAGCTGAAGGCAGGCTTGTCAGCCTCCGCCTGAGCGGCCGCCGGAGGCAACAGGTCATCATAAAATTTCGCAAAACTTACGCTTATATATGGCACAAGCCATAAAAATCCTATTCCAACAGTCAGTACACACAGCAGCACCCAGCCAAGGAATCGAAGGTAAAGGCAGAAGAGTTTCCATTTGTATCCGTACATCATCTTTTTGCTCTTTCTTATTGCCTCTAACGGTCCAATTGAATCATCTTCCGCTATTATAAAAAATGTCAAAGAATAAGAAAGGGCAGCGATTATTCCGGGTATGATCAAAAGAATTGCCCACAGAATTACGAAAACTACCGTCAGCAGATATGCGCCAAGGGAGACTCCGAATTTTTTGAAACCATAAAAAATCTGTTCGAATTGGGGGTTTTTATCCCTTGAAATGGCAAGTGAAAATATGGATACTCCGATTGCCATAGGACCTGATATAATGATAGACAATAATCCCCCTGCCTTCGGGATGCTTGAAATGACGCCTGATATAAGCATATAGACAAGATATGTCCCTAAAGCCAGCCCCCATTTTCCCTTCAGGGCCTC
>JBFYXR010000429.1:0-4855 GCA_041310455.1 Desulfobacteraceae bacterium
CGGAGTGCGTGAGGACCCCGGATTCCTCAAGGGAGTCAATGAAAAATCTCGCCACATCAAATTTAACGCCCATGGCCGCAAAGATTACGATGAACTCCTCCTCTGCCGTCAGGATCTTTGCCTGCCTTGCGATCTGTGCCGCGATCAGGTTATGGGGCATCCCGCTGCCGGAAAAGATCGGGAGCTTCTGGCCGCGGATAAGGGTGTTCATACCGTCAATGGCCGATATGCCGGTCTGGATAAAATCCCTTGGATATTCCCTGCTCCAGGGATTCGCGGGCAGGCCGTTGATATTCAGCATCCTGTCCGTAATCACCTGGGGCGCTCCGTCAATAGGTCTTCCAAGTCCATCGAAAACCCTGCCTAGCATGTCGCGGTCTACAGGGATCTCAAGCGGCTTGCCTGCAAAGGCAATCCTCAGGCCCTGCTTGGAAAGCCCGCTCGTCCCTTCAAAGACCTGCACCACGGCCTTGTCTTCATCCACCTCCAGGGTCTGTCCCATACGTACCGCCCCTGAGGCGTCCCTGATTTCAACAATCTCGCCATAGCCTACACCGCGGACCCCCTCTACAAATATGAGGGGGCCTGAAATGCCTGAAAGATTTGTATATTCGATCTCGGTGTGTACACTTGTATTCATGCTGATCCCTCCGCTGCTTTATTGGCCTTAAGAGCATCCAGGCACTGGGCGAGTTTTTCCTCGTGTTCAATACATCGATCAAGATCCTGGTTCGGCACCTCTGATTTGAGCCTGACTATCTCCGAAACGGCATCCAAAGCGGCGATCTCCTTGACTGTAACCCCTTTTTTAATGAGCTCTATTCCCCGGTGATGCAGGTCCAGGATCGCCTTCAGAAGCCTGAGCTGCTTCTCCGGGCTGCAATACTTATCAATAGGATCAAAGGCATTCTGCTGGAGGAATGCATTTTTGAGTATCTCGGCTACAAACAGGATAAACTGCTGTACGGGCGGCAGGGCGTCGCTCCCGACCAGTTTGACCACCTGCTGGAGCCGGTTGTCCTCCAGAAGAATGCCCATAGCCTCGTTCCGTATGGAAAGCCACTGGCTGTCAAGGTTCTTCCACCAAGCCTCTATATCAGGGAGGTACTCCGTATAACTGTCGATCCAGCTGATAGATGGATAGTGGCGGGCATCGGCCAGGCCTTTATCAAGTGCCCAGAAACATCTCACAAATCGTGAGGTATGCTGGGTGACTGGTTCGGAAAAGTCCCCGCCGGGAGGCGACACAGCACCTACAATGGTTATATCCCCGTCTTTTCCTGAAAGGGTCTCTACAAAACCTGCCCTCTCGTAGAACTCCGCCAGTCTGGTAGCAAGATAGGGAGGGAATCCCTCTTCTGCCGGCATATCGCCAAGGCGGCTCGACAGTTCTCTCAATGCCTCGGCCCACCTGGATGTGGAGTCGGCCATGACTGCCACGCTGTATCCCATGTCGCGGTAATACTCCGCGATAGTTACCCCGGTGTAGATGCTGACCTCCCTGGCTGGGACAGGCATGTTCGAAGTGTTGGCGATCATAACAGTCCGTTCAATGAGCGGGCGCCCGGTCCTCTCGTCGACGAGCTTGGGGAAGTCCGTGAGGACGTCCGTCATCTCATTGCCACGTTCACCGCAGCCTATATAGACGATAATATCGGCATTGCACCATTTTGCCAGGGCATGCTGTGTCATTGTCTTGCCTGTTCCAAATCCTCCCGGAATAGCGGCGGTCCCTCCCCTGGCAATGGGGAAGAAGAAGTCGATAATCCTCTGTCCCGTGATAAGGGGGACGTTTGGCTTTTTTCTAAGCCTGTTTGGCCTGGGTTTCCTGACAGGCCAGTATTCGGCGAGTTTTCCATGATGGATGCCTGAGCCGTTTTCCACCGTGTATATCTCATCGGTTATGGTGTGGCTGCTGTCCGTGGCAATGCCGGTTAAGGTGCCGGATATACCCGGAGGGATGAGGACCTTGTGAATAAGAAGGGGGCCTTCCTGCACCTCGCCTATTATATCCCCCTGGTTGACATGCGCCCCTGCCTCCAGGAGAGGATGAAATGCCCACAGTTTTTTTTCATCAAGGGGGGGAAGCTTTATTCCCTTAATAATATAGCATCCGCATTCCTCAGAGATGCCGACCAGCGGGCGCTGGATGCCGTCATATATATTGGCGATCAGCCCCGGGCCCAGCAGCACTGATAGGGGACGGCAATTAGACATGACCTCGTCACCCGGCATAAGGCCTGTGTTGTCCTCGTAAACCTGGATAACGGTTGTATCCTCAAGCAGCCGGATGACCTCGCCGATGAGCCTGTAAGGCCCTACCTCAGCGATATCGAACATCCTGATCCCCTGAAGACCCGTCGCCTTTACAATCGGGCCGTTCACCGAAATAACCTTGCCTTTTACTGTATTTTGCATGAAGACTCCTTGGCTGTATCCCCGGGAGGAGTGCCCATCACTCTCATAACCTCCCTGCGGATCAGCAGAGATTTTCTGAAATAGATCCTCTCTATCGTGCTGTCGAAGATGCGTCCGCCTGACACATCAACAATGATGCATCCCCCCCATCTGATCCTGTTGTCTTCCAGGATTACGATTTCCCTGTCTACACCCGCAGCCTTCAACGCCGTCCTGATCTCTTTTTCTAAAATGAGGTCCTTAGCTTCCAGATGTATCTCGGCCTCGGCCGGGATGCGGCCTACAGCGTCACACAGCCTGTCCAGGAGGAATTTTTTATAGTTGGGATTGTCCCTGATCGTTTTCATTGCTGCTTCGACGGCCCGGCCTATGAATGCCTCGATGCCACGGATCTTGAGTTTCTTGAGTTCCAGACCGGCCCTGTTCTCAATCTTTGAAGACTCCTGCCTGATCCTGGCATCCGTCTGGGTTTTAGTAAGGTTTCTGAAACCATCTATCTCGGCGGCAAACGCGTCATCAAGCCCCTTTATCTCTTCATCTTCTTTACGGGCAATGGCAAGGATCTGCTGTTCAGCCTCATTTCTTATAGAGTTTTCCAATGATTTCTTGTCGTCCATGTCGGATCCTTTACTATAACCGGCGGATTGTCATCTGTCGTACGTTGTCAAATGCAACTGCTATCAGTTTCACAGCGAGATGCCGAGCGCCTCGGATATGTAGCTCATTACCGATTTCTGGAAGCCCTGGCTATCGTCAATGCCTGGAATGGCTATGACCACTGGAGCCGGGAGGGTAAGGTTGATCGCCCTTATCCTTTCCTCAATCCCGCCGGCCAGTTCATTGGTAATGGCCACAATGGCGGCATCGCCTTTCCGGATAATCTCCTCAAGCTTTTCCGCAGTGTCCTGTCTGCTGGAAAGAACGCCGGTCACCCCGGAGAGCCTGAAGGCGCTTACCGTATGGATATCGCCAATGATATAGATTTTGTCCATATCAGACTTATCTCAGTATCATGACAGCGATAATCAGACCGTAGATGGCGATCCCTTCTGCAAGGCCCAGGAAAACCAATATTTTTCCCATAGTCTCCGGTTTCTCGGTTACAGCGCCGATACCGGCGGACCCTATATGGCTGACGGCGTAACCGCTTCCGATACAGGCCAGTCCTACGGCAATTCCTGCACCGACAAACTTCCCCCAACCCATTGAGCTGGATCCAGCCGCGGCCTCAACAGCATCGGCCGCATAAACAATGTTCATGACTATAAACAAGAACACTGCAACCTGAAAAACCAACACGGAAAGAAATACCAATTTTTTCTTTGTCATCTTACACCTCCGAGAATTTAGACTTGAGGATAAAGGGTGAGAAAACGACCCCGTCCCCCTTGTAGAACTTGCTGAAAAACTCATAAAATTCCAGACGCATCGACTGAATTCCGCAGATCATGCCCTCAAATCCGATGATAAATATGTTCCCGATGATCAGTACGGCAATGGCCCCGGCGGATTTCAGGCTGGGATCAGCCATTCCCGCTAGGGTATACGTTACAATACTTAATCCCGCATGGGAGAGGGCAAACGCACCAACCCTTATAAATGAAACGGTATTCGCAAACATGCTAAGGCAGATTTCAACAATATCCATGACCGTCTCGGTCACATATTCCCCGATGTTATGGGGTCTGGGGGCCTTGAAAAGAACCGGGCCAAGAACTCCCCGAAGGGAAAAGACAAGAAGGGGCAAAATGATAAAAGTGACGATTTCCCACAACCTTATTGTCTGGTTATAAAACACATACCTGACAATCATAATTACAATGGCGCTGTACAGGATAAGGATGGCCAATCCTTTTTTCTCCAGCAGCGCCTCTGTATAATCGGCATTAATCAAGGCGTTGATGATGTTAAGACAAAGACCGACAACGATGATAGCGGCGCCAAGGAGTATAGTGAAGGTAAAGAGCCCCATGATGTTTTCTACCGGGTGAATCCAGAGTGCTGGGATTAAATGTTCGCTGGAAAACATGCTGCCATAAAGAATCCCGCAGAAAGCTGCAGAAAGGCCACATGCGAACAATATGCTGCCGGCATTACCAAGGTCCTCATGCATCCTTTTCCCTGCGATAAACTTCAAAATCAGGCCGCTTAAGGCCAGAACCAGGCCCTGGCCAAGGTCACCGAACATCAGACCAAAGACGAGAACGAAGGTTATGGCCGCAAGGGGGGTGGGATCGATCTCGCTGTTGGCCGGCGTACCCATCATCTTGACGATAAGCTCAAAGGGCTTAAAAACGCGCATATTCCGAAGCCTGACCGGGGCGTCATGGTCGCGCTCAATGGAGAAGATGAACCGGTCCCCGCAGAGTTTCTCAAGGAGATTTACAAGCCTCTGTTTGTCCCTGGCATCCACCCAGCCTGTGATGAACATGGCCTT
>JBFYXR010000430.1:0-5485 GCA_041310455.1 Desulfobacteraceae bacterium
TGATGGTGGCATTCCACCCGGCGTACCAGGTGGCCCTGGAGTACTGTGGGCAAGGCTTGGATCAGGTGCTCGATCTGGATTTTGCGCAATGTTTATATTCTGTGACGAACCAGCACTGCTGATAGTTGGAGTTCCCGGTAGGTCAACTTCCGACGCACTAGCCAAAGCTCCGGGAGCTTGATTCGGATTCGGCGGCCCTCCGATTATACTGCCAGCCGGGGCAGTCTTGACAATGGTCGAATCATTAAGTGTCAGATTGCCTCCGTTTGTCACTGAGACAGCCGATTCAGTAGTATTATTCGATGTTATGGCTAGGTTAGATTCAACTGCTGTCCCACCATCAAGTTTTATTGCTGCATGCGGCGTAAGCGACTTGGGAATATTTGGTTTAGAAGAGTCTCCGCAACCGGATAGAGATAAACAGATAAAAGGGATTAGAAACAACATTACTGGCCAAACGAAGAGTCGGCCCATAATTCTAGTGCATATATTGATGGGATTAAAATTGTCTTCAACTGTCCAAATTTTATTCATCTTCATTTCAATCACTGCCTCCATTCTAAAGCCGTCCATAAAACAGAATAAAAGTTGGGATCAGTAATCATAAAGAGTAAATACATGAACAGAATTTGATAAGATTTATAGATTAAGCAGATGGATTTGGTCAATGCTTAAAAAATACGTAAAAAATGCGTACGTATTATTTAGATAATAGCAGATGGGACCTGAGGTTTTTGCCTTGTTTAGATATGCCAATTTTTTTCCTGATGTTGAACCTGTGAGTATCAACGGTCCTTTCAGAAATATTCAGAATATCAGCTATTTCTTTTGTTGATTTTCCTTCTTTAACAAGCTTTGCGATCTGGAGTTCAGAGCATGTAAGATCTAAATCATTAAAAGAGAAATGACTTAAAGATGAGTGGATTGTCTTTTTATTTTCAGTGTTTTTCTCCAGTAATACCCTTAATGCGACATTAATTTCTTCAAGTTTTGCATTTATTAGATTTAGCTCTTCCTCTTTTGTTCTCAATCTTTCTGTTGTCTGTCTGAGTTCTGTAATGTCCGCAATAACGGCAAGATTACCTATGGCGCAGCCGTCTGCACCGGAAACGCAAGATATTGAGATTGAAGTATCAACATTATTCCCGCCTTTTTTGATAAAAGAAAGATAAGTTGATTCCTGATAATTATTATTAAGCGGATCTTGTTGGAAGAATATTCTGCCGACCGGACCAAGAAAATCAGTTATGTGATTTCCTATTATTTCATCTCTTGAATATCCGATCATTTCACTGAACCTATTGTTGACATTAATTATTATCCCGGCAATGTCATAAAATATTATTCCTTCCTTTATGTGTTCAACTAATAGGCTGTAGTGATCCTTAAATACCTTGTTTATATCCATTATAGCCCTCCAATTATAAATGCTTTACTATAATAGAGAAAACGTGACTTGAAAGAAATAACCTTTGGAAGTTGAATTTGAGTCGGCTGGTAAGTCTTATCATCCGATCCCCTGATTACGCCCTCACCAACGTAGTTACAGATCGATCCGTTATAAGACAAACCTGAAATATGAAAAATGATGTGTTTTCATTCAGCCTGGGATTCGGTTTGAGGTGACTCACCAGCCCTCCTTGGTGTTCAAGAGCCTCAATTATGATTGCCGAAGTCTTTGGCATTTATGAATGAAGATAGATGGCAGCAAGATGTGATCTTACATAAAAAAGATGGAAGGTCAATGGTTTTTTTGTGAAATGTCTTAAAATTGTATGAGGGGGGTGACTACCTGGCCCTCTTTTAGGAATGCTTTAAAATCTTGAGCGGCATAATCAAATGTCAGGTTGGGGAATGGCGGAGCCTGCCATCGAGGCCTTATTTCATCCTTATCATATTTCTCTGCCTTGACAGGTTCTTTGCCGGCAGGCACAGGACATGTGCTGCTTGTAAAGCCGATCCTCTCCCCATTGTGATTGAAGATTATATCATTCACAAACCACCCCAGATGACGCCCGTTTATCCCGTATATGTGCCTGTCCTCGTAGAGGTAAGCGACAGGATGTCCGTCAAGCACATATATGGTTCCATGATAATCGTCTGTGAGATATGCTACAGCGTCTCCCTTCCTGTTAAAGAGAGTCCTTTCCATGTCCTGGTCTCCGATTTTTTATTTTGCATACTCAACCGCCCTGGTCTCACGTATCAACGTTACCTTTATCTGACCAGGGTATGTAAGATCCTTTTCAATCTTCTTTGCGATATCTTTGCAAAGGACAAAGGACTGATCATCGTCAACCTTCTCTCCTTCGACCATTATTCTTATCTCACGGCCTGCCTGGATCGCATATGATTTGTTGACGCCGTTAAAGGACATGGCGATTTTTTCGAGGTCATCAAGCCTCTTTATGTAGGATTCAAGCATCTCCCGCCGCGCGCCCGGTCGGGCGCCTGAAAGGGTGTCGCCAGCCTGCACCAGTATGTCCAGGATGGTATCAGGGGGTATATCCTCATGGTGTGCGGCAATAGCATGAACGATATCATTGGGTTCATTGTATTTTTTTGCAAGATCGGCCCCTATGGTGGCGTGAGCGCCTTCGACTTCATGATCCACTGCCTTGCCGATATCATGGAGCAGCCCCGCCCGCTTGGCCTTTTTAACGTTTACACCCAGTTCCGCCGCCATAACCCCGCATATAAAACTCACCTCCCTGGAATGTTGGAGGACATTCTGGGCATAACTTGAACGGTACTTCAGCCTGCCTATCAGCTTTATAAGTTCAAGGTCAATCCCATGGACTCCCACGTCAAAGGCAGCCTGCTCCCCGGCCTCTTTGATGCCGGCCTCAATCTCCGCGTCTACCTTTTTAACAATCTCTTCTATCCGGGCGGGATGGATCCTGCCGTCCTCTATCAGCCTTTCCAGTGAAATCTTTGCAACCTCTCTCCGGACAGGATTAAAGCCTGACAGGATAATAGCCTCTGGGGTGTCATCAATAATTAAATCAATGCCCGTAGCGGCCTCAAGTGCCCTGATATTGCGTCCTTCCCGTCCTATTATCCTTCCTTTCATCTCCTCGTTGGGCAAAGCCACAACAGATACCGTTTTTTCAGCCACATATTCCCCGGCGTATCTTTTGATTGCCAGGCCTATGATCTCCTGGGATTTCCGTTTGGCATTTTCCCTCGTCTCATTATCGACCTTGCGTATAAGCTTTACTGCCTCGTGCTTTGCCTCTTCCTCCATGGACATGACAAGTATTTTTTTCGCCTCATCGCTTGAGATGCCAGCCAGTGTCTCAAGCTGCTGACGCTGCCTGGTGATCATATCCTCGACCTCAAGTTGCCTTTTCTGCAGGTCCTCTTCCAGCTGGTTTATATTTTTTTCACGTTTAAACAGCAGATTTTCCCTGCCTTCATACTGGCTGATCTTCTTGTCAAGGTTTTCTTCCTTGTGAAACAGCCGCCTCTCCAGCGCCTGGAGCTGGCCTTTTTTCTCCTTTGTATCTTTTTCAAAATCAAGCTTCATCTGGTAGATGGTGTCTTTGGCCCTTAGCATGGCCTCTTTTTTTATGGTCTTGGCCTTTCCATGGGCATCATTAATGATCTTGTTGGAGTAATTGTTGATGGATTCGAATTGTCTTTCGATGATTCTCTTGCGTATCCAGAAACCCAGAACAGTTCCCAGGGCAAGTCCGGGCAGGGCAATAATAAGAATTTGAAATATTGTCATGGCGTAACACTCTCCATATAAAAACCGATAAATCGGGGGGATAAAAAACCTTCTTTTATACTATGCTGTATTTTCAGGTTAATAAAATTATCATAAACTTCATCACATGAAATGACATGTTATGAAGCGGCAACTCTGCATAAGGCCGGTCTTCACACTTTCCACTGGCCTTGGGCAGAAATAAAATAAAAACATGTTATATTATCAACGGGCTGAGGAAACAGGGGCATGCATCACTTCAAGAGATCATCCACAAATAGCCCTGTGGATGTTTTTGAAAAGATACGGATATCTGACTTTACTGACTGACACAATATATAATTTAAAACCTATTTATATCTTTTCTTCGAGTGTCCATTTTAGGCCGGATCAGCCGTTTATCCCCTAAATAGGTTGTTGATTATAATGCTGTTAGCAGTCGCATCCTATACCTGAAAAAAATCTCATCTCTTACGCGGTTTGCTGTTTCCTCATTCCATATTTTTAGTCTCTGAGTAACAATGCACAACAGAGGGTCAGCATCGTCAACTGATCGTTGAATTAATATTATTAATGAGGGCCTTTGATCGCTGGTGTATACTCGCTATCAGTTCATCTCTTTCCTTCAAAACCTGGAAATAATCATTCGCGATATTAAGTGCCACAAGAATGACCTTCCTTTTTTCCGAAAGACCTTCTGTATTACCGTCAATCTCCTTTACCTTTTCATTCATATATTCCGCTATCTTATAAACCTTTTCCGCCTCTTCCTCGCTTTTTATGACATAATCATTTCCAAGGATATTTACTGTTACAGGCTTTTCCAATGCGGACTCCCCATTTACTTATAAATCCATCTTGTTTATCTTATCCAGGATGGATTGTATCCTGGCCCTGGTCTTATCCCTTGTGGTTTTTAAATTTTCCAGCTCATTTTTAAGATCCGAAATAGCCTTATCCTGTTCCCGGACCTTTGCCGATATTGATTCCTTTTCATCCTTCAGGGACGATACCTTTCCTATAAGGGTTACTACCTTTTCTTCAAGGATCTTGAATTGATCTATTTCTTCCTGATGTTCCATGGTGCTCCTTAAAATTTTTTCTTCCGAATATGAAATGTCCCGAGGTCTCGGGGTTGAGAACATTAAAATCATTTGTCCATCTGGTTTGTCCAAGGTTAAATTGCCGATTTCCCTAATATTATCTCCCGGGGTAGAAAAGTCAATAAAAAAGGCAAGCAGGATGCTTGCCCGGTATTTATGTAATAAAAGTTAAAATTTTTGACCATCTGTTTCAGATATATGATACAGAAGTTTATTGAATCTTTTTAGCTGTCTTTATCCTCGCTGTTGCCCTCTTTAAGGCGGCCTCCGCCCTTAAATAATCAATGTCTTTATTAACCCTGTCCTTTGCCAGTCTCTCCTTTGCCCTTCCCATGGCGGACTGAGCCCTGTCAAGGTCTATATCATCGGCACGCTCAGCGGAATCTACAAGTATGGAGACCCTGTCGCTTGAGACCTCGGCGAAACCGGTTGTAACACATATGTATTCCCACTTGCCGCCGTCATTATAACGGAGTTCTCCCGGCACAATCCCTGAAAGAAAGTGTATGTGACCCGGCAATATCCCGAACTCCCCTTCAGTGCCGGGGGCAATGACCGTATCCACTTCACGGCTTTCAAGGACTTTTTCAGGGGTTACGATTTCCAGATACAGTTTTCCCATGGATTAATCACCATTACCTGTTTGCTGCGGCCATTTTTTCAGCCTTTT
>JBFYXR010000431.1:0-8371 GCA_041310455.1 Desulfobacteraceae bacterium
CAGGACATGGCGGTCCTCAGATCCCTGTATACTCATAAGGGATGCGGCGCCGAAATCCTGGCTTGAACTTATAAAGACGCCCGGGACTGACTGAAGGACCTCCGCAACAGTATGGGCGTTCATGGCCTCTATTTCTTCAGATGTTATGACAGTGATATTTTCCGCGACCTGTGATATGTTTTTCTGGGTCCTCGTAGAAGATACGACCAGATCCTTGTCTTTATAAAACATACGGAGCAACTGCATCTCTTCTTCTGATTGAGCCAGGCAGGTAGAATTAAAACCCAGCAACGCTAAAAAGATGCAGAGAATTACGGTTTTATATAAGTTTATATTCATTTTATTCAGAATATTTCTAGAGATTTTTTTTAATTTTAATATTTATTAGCTGGATAATTTATGATATATTGCAATTGATTTTATTTATATCAAAACCGGGCAATTTTTTCAAGTCTTTTATAAATACTGAATTTTTATAATTCATCGGCTTCACTTAACGGGAGGGGTGGGGCATTTGATTGAACTTATAGAGCAGTATGCACAGACTCATTGAGCGATTCTGTTAAACTCAAGGGAATATCGTATTTGTGATTACTCCAAGATATCAGTTCATGAAAAATAACATCCTCATTCTTTCAGCTCTTCTCATCTTTTTCTTTAATTCCTCAGCTGCAACGGCGGGGGATGGTATTCTGTCTGTTCAAAGCATTGATATTGCTCCTTACCAGGAGGCGATCAAGGGTTTTCAAAGTGTATGCGCTGAAGATATCAAGAGACTTGTTATTTCGGAGATGAAGGATAAGAATATTATCAGCGAAATAAGGAAGAAAAATCCATCCATTATTCTTTCCATAGGCATGGACGCCCTTGAAAAAATCAAAGACATTGATGACATACCAATTATTTACCTGATGGTGCCTAACCCAAATTCAATCACACAGAAAAATAATAATCTTACCGGCGTCAGGATGAATATACCGCAGGAAGAGCAGGCCTCGATATTTCTAAAGGCCTTCCCTTCCACAAAAACCATCGGCCTGCTATATGATCCGGATCGGACAGATTACCTCGCACAAAGGGCAGTAGAGGCATGTAAAAAGGCGGGGATTAACCTTGTCGCAAAGGAGATCCATGCCTCGCGGGATGCCCCTTCAGAGATAAAAAAGATGGAAGGGCAGATAGATGCGTTCTGGATGATGCCGGATGTTACTGTTTTTACACCTGAGAGCATTGAATACCTGTTTTTATTTTCCATGAAGAACAGGGTCCCCATACTTACTTTTTCCGGCATATATCTTGAATCGGGGGCCCTTATCTCCATAGGAGTGGATTCCTTTGATATGGGAGCCCAGGCAGGAGAGATGGCCAGGGAGATATTGTCAGGGAGTCAAGTGTCTGATATCCGACCGGTTGATGCAAGAAAAGAGGTCATCACAATAAATCTCAAGGTGTCGGATAAACTGGGGATCACTGTTGATAGGTCATTATTCCCGGATGCCGGATTTCTTGAATAGGCTGAACTGTTCAATCAGAATTACGGTATCAATTTCTGGGCTGGGCCCTTTGAGTGTGTCAATTTTTTTCTTCTCTAAAAAAACAAAATTTCACCTGGGCGCTATATTTCATGATTTCATAATATGAACGGTTACATATGAGGAGAAGATGAGGGTATTTACGCTTAACAGGTTTTTATCTGAACACTTTGCCGCCAAGGTGTTAGTCATTTTCATAGCCCTGCTTGTTATAATAACCCTGGTCTTCACCACTGTTTCTGTCCGCCAGCAAAATCAGTCCTTGAAAGACGCCCTTCTCAGGAACGGAAACCTGCTTTCAAAACTCCTTGCATACAATTCCAGGATAGGCATATTCTCCGAGAATAAGGAACTGCTTAAAAATCCCGTTGACGGGGTCATTCAGCAGGAGGATGTGCTAAAGGTGTCCCTGTTCAATCAGGATGGCGAGCTCCTGATCGAGACGATAAAACCAGGAACAGGAATTCAGTCGGAATCAGAGAAGGAAGATCCTGCCGTATTGAAACGGATCATAGACAATATAAGGGTCTCTGGTCTTCCCTATACCGGCGATCATGATGAATGGATGGAATTCTGGTCTCCTGTAGTCTCAGCTTCGGACTATTCTACGGCTGATTCGCTCTTTTTCGGTAGAGAGTCATCCGAGAAAGAGGAGCGTATAATCGGTTTTGCAAGGTTAACTGTTGATGAACGGCCGCTGTTCAGGAGGATGGATGCACTTTTGCTGAACAGCATCCTGATAGGTCTTGGTTTGTTAATCATCGGTTCGGTGTTTGTCTATCTCCTTGTCAGGAGTCTTACAGGACCACTTGACAGGTTGACCGAGGGTGTCAGGAGGATCGGAAGGGGAGAGCATGTTGAAGGGCTTTCTGAAGAGACTTCTGATGAGATTGGAAAGCTTGCAACAGCCTTCAATAATATGTCCGGATCCCTGAGGAGCAGGGAAGCAGCCCTGAGGGAGAGCGAGGAAAAATACCGTCAGCTTTTTGAGCTGGAGTCTGACGCTGTCTTTCTGATCGATGACATCGCCGGAAGGATACTGGAAGTCAACCTTACCGCATCGAGGATGTACGGTTACTCGCGCGAAGAAATGCTGAGTATGAATGAAAGTGATCTCTCTGTCGGGGAGGAAGATCAGTCCCGGCCCAATGAAGGAAGCAGCGCATCAGCCTCTGAATATTATCATCGAAGAAAGGATGGAAATGTCTTTCCTGTCGAAATCTCCGTAACCCGTCTTTCCTGGCATGGCCAGGATGTGAGGATCTCTGCGGTAAGGGATGAGACAGAGAGGCTGAAGGCCCGGGTAGCACAGGCCAAGCTTGAAGATAAACTGAGGCAGGCCCAGAAGATGGAGGCCATAGGCACCCTTGCGGGCGGGATAGCGCATGACTTCAATAACATCCTCGGGATAATAGCGGTAAATACCGAACTTGCCATGTATGAGATCCCTGAAGACGGACAGGCGCATGAAAATCTGGAGGAGATAATGAAGGCCTGTATTCGAGCCAGGGATATGGTCAGGCAGATACTTGCCTTCAGCAGGAAGGACGAGACCAGGACAAAACCTGTCATGACAACGCCTCTTGTCAAGGAGTCGGTAAAGCTGTTCAGATCATCAATGCTTGACAATACGGAAATAATTCAGGATATACGTTCCAAATGGGATATCGTGATGGCTGATCCCACACAGATACACCAGGTGCTTATGAACCTGTACAATAACGCCGCTTATTCACTGAAGGAAAGCGGGGGGACAATAACGGTGGCTTCCGACAATATCGAGATTGTCGCGGAAAAGACGTCAGAATACCCGGGGCTGTCTCCCGGAAAATATTTAAGGCTGAGTGTAAGCGACACGGGCCCGGGAATTCAACCCGATATCCTTGACAGGATATTTGAGCCGTACTTCACGACAAAAAAGTTCGGCGAAGGGACAGGGATGGGGCTGGCGATCGTTCATGGAATCGTCAAAAGTCACGGCGGGTTTATCAATGTTGAAAGCGAGCCCGGCAGAGGAGCGGTCTTTAATGTGCTTTTGCCGGTTATCGAGGCTGATATCCGGATTGAGGATGAGTATAATGTCCTCTGTCCCACAGGGACAGAGCGTATTCTTTTTGTTGATGATGAGAAATCCATTTCCGATGCCATGAAACTGATGCTTACAAGGCTGGGCTATGAGGTCACCTCAAGCACGGACAGCATCGATGCCCTCAACCTGTTTCGGGAAAATAGCGGATCCTTCGACGTCATAATAACCGACCTTGTCATGCCTAAGATGACAGGCCTGGAGTTTTCCAAAGAGGTGTTGGGCATCAGACCGGACATCCCTGTTATACTCTGCACAGGGTACAGTGATATGGTCGATGATGAAATGATTATTAAATCGGGGATCAGGCACCGTACATCCAAGCCCCTTTTAATCAGCGAGATGGCGAATATCATCCGTGAGGCCCTGGACCAGCCAAAATAGCGGCAAAAGAAAATTATAAAAGTAATCCGGAGGATTAATGGCACGGTTCGATGATTTTGTCCTGGCAAGGTCCCTGTCAAGAAAGGAACTTGCCGGCAGGGGTATTGATCTGGTAACGCGGTTTTCCGGCGCGTTTTTAAATAAAGACAGGGATGGGCGATTAGTATCCATTTCAGTCAGACTCCTTGACCGTGATATAAATATTTCATGGCCTGAAATGGACTTTTCCTATAATGATTCGGCGGATGAAATCCCTATCCAGCAGCAGGTCCTTCTGCTTCACTACCTGAACGGGGCCTGCAATGCGGCGGCAGTGGGCTGCAAAGATGAATGGATCTCATTTCAGGATCTTCCCGAGGGCAGGTTCTATATGGATGCCTTTATAAAAAGGGCGAAGGATCCTCTGCTTGCAGCCTTCGGGGCTAACCCGAAAAAAATGGCGGAACTGGCGTTGAGGATTTATGATGCGTCTCCAGGGTCGTTCGGGGATAGTTCTGTAATTATTCAGGCACTGCCTCTGGTGCCGGTGGTACTTCTCCTGTGGGAAGGGGATGATGAATTTGAGCCTGACGGGAACATTCTTTTTGACCGTGGGATCTCAGACATCCTGACCGCTGAGGATATAGCGTGGCTTGCTGGCATGGTTGTATATCCGCTGGCAGGCATGGCGAAAAAATAAAAAAATAATGGAGCAGCTTATGAAAAAAAAGAATCCCCTTGTCGGGGTAGTAATGGGAAGTGTTTCTGATAAGGATGTAATGGAAGGCTGCATTACAACATTGACGGAACTGGGGGTACCATGGGAGATGAAGATAACTTCAGCCCACAGGACTCCTGACCAGACGCATGAATTTGCCGAGAAGGCAGCCGGAAGGGGCATCAAGGTCATTGTTGCCGGGGCAGGCTGGGCCGCCCATCTTGCAGGTGTAATCGCCTCTTATACGCTGCTTCCGGTGATCGGAGTCCCTATAGATTCCTCGCCCCTGAAAGGTATGGATTCATTGCTTTCGGTTGTGCAGATGCCCCCCGGCATTCCAGTCGCCACGGTAGCTATCGGCAAGGGGGGGGCAAAAAACGCAGCTATTCTTGCCGCCCAGATACTGGCCCTGAGCCACCCTGATATTGCCGCCAGCCTGAAGGCCTACCGGGAAAAGATGACATCGGAAGCTATTGAAAAGGGCAAGAGCTGAAGGTCCTGATGGGTAAGTCACGCATAGTTCCTTCCATCCTGGAGGGGGATTTAACCTCATGCATCCAAGAGGCAAGAGATGTGCTCTTATCCGGAGGGGTGGTTGCCTTTCCAACAGAGTCATTTTACGGCCTTGCCGTGAATCCTGTGGATGAGCAGGCCGTTGATCGTCTTTTCCGCACTAAGAAAAGAGAGCCCGATCAGCCCATACTCTTATTGATTCCTTCAGTGATTTCACTTGATGTTTATGCAGCTGAGATACCGGAGATCGCCAGGTCCCTTATTAAAAGGTTCTGGCCGGGCGGACTCACGATCCTGTTTAAGGCAGCGCAATGTGTGTCTCCAAGGCTTACTGCGGGCACAGGCAAGATAGGTCTGCGTCTCTCAAGTAATGCCCTGGCAACAGCCCTGGCAGGATCCGTCAACTCCCCGATCACGGGAACAAGCGCTAATATCTCGGGGTATCCGGCATGCAGGACCGCCGTGGAGGTGTATGACTGTTTTAAGGAAGGCGTCCTTATCCTTGACGGCGGCAAGACCGCGGGCGGCACGGGATCAACTATTGTTGATGCCAGTGTAACTCCGCCAAGAATAGTCAGGGAGGGGATGATAACATCTGAAGAGCTGAGGCTGTGATTAATGGAAGAGGCGCACCGGCCTTCGCTACAAAGGCTACGGCCCGGCAGGGGGCGCAAGGAAAGAAAATTTAAAGTCTGCTGTTTAGTCTAATAATCCAAAAAAAACGAAGGTCTCTATTTTGTCATTAAGAAAAGTACTCTGCGCGATACTATCCGGCGTCATGCTTACTGCGGCATTTCCGCCGGGCAGGCTGGAATGGATGGCATGGGTTGCGATTGTACCGCTGTTAATAAGCCTGGAAAAGGAACCTGCTTTTAATGCCTTCAGGCTGGGCATGATTGCGGGCCTGACGCATTACCTGACACTTATATACTGGGTTGTATTTGTTACACATACATATGGCGGCATTGACATTTTTACAAGCTCCGCGATTCTGCTCCTGTTCTCCCTGTATCTCTCGCTGTACCCAGCGGTATTTTCCCTGCTTATCAGCCTTTTAACCGGACACCGGTTTGTAGTCATAATAACCGCAGGCGTCTGGGCATCTCTGGAATACGCAAGGTCTTTTTTAATGACCGGTTTTCCATGGTGCCTTCTGGGCTACAGCCAGTTCAGCCATCAGAGCCTCATCCAGATATCGGACATCACGGGTGTCTACGGGGTATCCTTTCTGATTGCAGCCGTTAATGCCTCCATATATCTTCTTATCAGGAAAAGATTCAGGGCGCAGGGCATTAAGGGATTAATTATGGAAGTATGCACGGCGCTTGGTCTTGTTGTGATATGTCTGACCTATGGAGTTTACCGTCTCTCCGAACACAGCGTGGAGAATGATAAGAATAATTCCATAAAAGCCTCAGTAATACAGGGGAATATAGACCAGTCGGTAAAATGGGATCCTGCCTTTATGGAATCAACCATGGACAAGTATATTGCCCTCACAAGATCAACCTTCAAGGACCGTCCCGGCCTCATTGTATGGCCCGAGTCAGCCGCCCCGTTTTTTTTCCAGGACAACACATCTTCAAGCCGGGACATGCTGGGGCTTGCAGAGGAATCAGGGGCCTGGATAATATTCGGATGCCCGGCCTATGAGCAGCATGGGCCGCGGATAACCTATTTTAACAGGGTATGCCTGATCTCCCCGGATGGCTCCCTGAGCGGCCATTATGACAAGATTCACCTGGTGCCCTTCGGCGAATATATCCCCCTGAAAAGGTTTATCCCTTTTATCCACCGGCTTGTGATATCCGAGGGTGAGTTTTCTTCAGGCAGGGAATCAGGGCTGCTGAAGATGTCCGGTCTTCCGGCAGGCGCACTGGTATGCTATGAGGCGATCTTTCCTGATATTGCACGCAGGGAGGTAAATAACGGCGCAAGGCTTTTTGTGAATCTGACGAATGACGCATGGTTCGGCATGACAGGCGCCCCCTATCAGCATCTTTGCATGTGCGTCTTCAGGGCAGTTGAAAACAGGAGGCCTTTTATCAGGGCTGCAAACACCGGTTTCAGCGCCTTTATAGACCCCTGCGGCAGGATTTCAGAAAAAAGCGGCCTCTTTACTGAAGATGTCCTTACAGGTGAGGTCGGGACAGGCCGGAGCGGCATGACCTTCTACACAAAATACGGCGATATCTTTATTTATTCCATATTAATTATATGCTTGATTAAATTTTTCCATGAATTATGTTATCAACTTGTTAAAAAGAGACGACATTAATTAAAGGAAAAGCTAAAAACATCGAAGGAGAAAACATCATGAATTATGAACTGGTTCAGAAAATAGACGGCATTGTAGAAACCCTAATTGACCTTCGAGGTCATCTTTGACCTGGAGAACAAGGAAAAAGAGCTTGAAGGGCTGCAGAAGACCATGTCCGTGCCTGACTTCTGGAAAAAGAACCAGGATGAGATTGCCAGGGTAAATCAGGAGGCATCGGTTCTTAAGGATGATGTTGAACGGTGGAAGAAATATTACGGCGAGGCAGAGGATGCCAGGATCCTCGCGCAGATGGCCTATGATGAAGATGATAAATCAGCCCTGGCGGAGATTCAGAATGATATTGACCTCCTGGAGGAGAATGTCAGGAGACTTGAATTCCACTCCCTCTTGAGCGAGCCGGACGACAAGCGCAACGCCATTGTCTCCATCAATTCAGGGGCCGGAGGCACCGAGTCCCAGGACTGGGTTGAGATGCTGTTCAGGATGTACCTGCGCTGGAGTGAGTCCCGCAGCCTGGAGACCTCCGTGATTGATTACCTTGCAGGAGAGGAGGCAGGTATAAAAAACATCACATTTACAGTCAGCGGACCTTATGCATATGGATATCTGAAGTCGGAGCACGGCATCCATAGAATGGTAAGGATATCGCCCTTTGATTCTTCAGGCAGGAGACATACATCCTTTGCCTCGGTTTCAGTGATACCTGAAGTTGATACGGAGATAGATATAAAGATTGAAGAAAAAGACCTCCGCATTGATACCTTCAGGGCAAGCGGGCCGGGAGGCCAGCATGTAAATAAGACAAGCTCCGCCATCAGGATCACTCATCTTCCCACTAATATTGTCGTGCAGTGCCAGAATGAAAAGTCGCAGCACAG
>JBFYXR010000434.1:0-5239 GCA_041310455.1 Desulfobacteraceae bacterium
CAGCTCAGATGCCTCAAATGCCCGGATTCGGGAATACACCGGTTGATTATAACGCCTTTGTAAGGATTGGGACCGACGAAAGGGTAACCTGTTTTGTCGGAAAAATAGATATGGGCCAGGGGACTGTCACTTCATTCCCGCAGATTGTGGCGGAGGAACTTGATGTGGACTATGAGTCTGTTGATATTATCATGGGTGACACGGACCTCTGCCCCTATGATTTCGGGACAGTCGGCTCCATGAGTATACGGATGGTTGGCCCGCAGGTCAGAAATGCGGCATGCGAGGCAAGAGGCGTTCTTAAGGAGCTTGCATCTGAGTATCTTAAATGCCCCGTTGACCGTCTTCAGACAAAGAACGGCGCTGTGTTCGACAAGGCCAATCCCGATAAAAAAGTGACCTATGGCGCCCTTGCAAAGGGAAAGGTCATTGAGAAACACCTGAAAGAACTGCCTCCCCTGAAGTCGCCTTCCGAGTTTACTGTAATGGGCAAACCATATCTCCATCAGGATGCCCGTGACAAAGTCACAGGAAAGGCTAAATTTGCGGGTGATCTCCGCCTTCCCGGGATGGTTTACGCAAGCATCCTGAGACCGCCTGCACATGGGGCAAAACTGAAGAACGTCGATGTATCGGAAGCTAAAAAAATTAAGGATGTCCAGGTGGTCCAGGACAATGATCTTGTTGCCGTCCTGCACAAATTTCCGGATGAGGCTGAGAAGGCATTATCTAAAATTAAGGCCGAATATGATTTGCCCGGAACGGGTCTTGATGACAAAACCATCTATGAGCATTTTCTTAAGGTGCCTGTAAAGCCGGATATTTTAAATCAGGCAGGAGACCTTGCAAAAGGCAGGGGACTGGCTAAAGAGATATTTGAAGAGACCTATCTCACCCCTTATGTGGCTCACACCCCGATAGAAACACATACCGGCATTGCTGATGCGGAAAACGGGAAGGTAACTGTCTGGGCCTCAACGCAAACCCCCTTCCCCCTCCAGGAATCGATAGCCAAAACATTGGGCCTGTCCAAGGAAAAGGTCAGAGTTATCACCCCCTTTGTCGGCGGCGGTTTCGGGGGAAAGGGCTCGCCCAATCCCAACAGGGAATCCCTTGCCGCGGCACGGCTTGCAGTCCTCACAGGCAGGCCGGTCCAGGTCGCCCAGACGCGGGCCGAGGAGTTTTTTTATGACACCTTCAGGCCGGCCGCGGTGATCAAAATCAAGTCCGGCCTTGACGGTTCCGGCAATATTGTATTCTGGGAATATGACGTCTATATGGCAGGCGACAGGTGCGCCGAGGTCTTATACAACGTGCCTCATCACCTGGTAAAGGTCTATGGCGGGTGGATGAGTCCTCCTGCCGGGGCACATCCCTTTGGCGTGGGGCCATGGCGAGCGCCTGGGGCAGGCAATAACATCCATGCAAAGGAACTGCACATGAATATGATGGCCGAGAAGGCCGGCGTTGACCCCCTGGAATTCCGTTTAAAGCACCTTAAGGATGAAAGAATGATAAATGTCCTTAAGGCAGTGGCGGACAAATTCGGATACAAGCCTGCAAGGCTCCCGAGCGGCAGAGGAATCGGCATGTCCTGCGCGATTGATGCGAACACCTATGTAGCCCATATGGCAGAGATTGCCGTGGATAAGGCAAGCGGGAAGGTAGAGGTCAAGAGGATTGTGTGCGGCTATGATATGGGACTTTGCGTAAATCCCCAGGGGACTACGCTTCAAATGGAGGGTAGCTGTTTCATGGGTATGGGGTATGCCCTGACCGAGGGACTTCGTTTCAGCAACGGGGAGATATTTGACCGGAATTTCGACACCTATCATATCCCACGTTTTTCATGGCTGCCCAGGATAGAAACCATTATAATCCAGAATATGGACAAACCGCCCCAGGGCGGCGGCGAGCCCGGGATTGTAGGCATAGGAGCTATTATTGCTAACGGCATCCATGACGCCACAGGTGCCAGGCTTTTTAATCTGCCTATGACGCCTGAACGGGTCAAAGCGGCCCTTAAGAAACTCTGATTCCGGTCAAAGGCTAACAGAATAATTGCTGCAAGCGACCGTCGGTTAATCCGGCGGTCGCTGATTTATCTCAGAGCATTGTCTAACCCCTGCCTTCATCAAAGTCTATATTGTACAAATCAACATCAGGCTTATCTCGATTATACGACTTGCAAACTAT
The DNA here is from genome assembly GCA_041310455.1 of Desulfobacteraceae bacterium. Taxonomy (GTDB): domain Bacteria; phylum Desulfobacterota; class DSM-4660; order Desulfatiglandales; family HGW-15; genus JAFGIC01. The sequence goes on from JBFYXR010000434.1 coordinate 2,197, forward strand.
GTAGAAAAGATGTATAATGTTATTGAATATTAACATTTTGACGAATATTTTCTTCTGTATCTCATCGGCTTGTTTTCTGACTACAACTTAAAACCTTTTATTATAAGGAGGTAGTGCATGAAAACGTTAAGAAAATACATATTTTTTGTCATCATGTTTCTTGTGTCAGCGGGTTGTGCTACATCACCACCAACCATTTCTGAAAAATACAACCTCGATGATCAATTAGAAGGTGTTCATAATATTACTAGATTTAATCTAATGAGTTGGGACAAAATTGACAATCAGTCTTTTATCTTACAAACCGGCCCAAACGATTATTACCTGATCATTTTAGATAGTAAATCCAATAAATTGCCGGTGACCAACACCATCCAAATCTCCAATGTTGACTCATTGATCTGGCCGGGTTACAGCAATGTTATCATAAATGATGATGGATGGGAGGACGCCTATGTTATTAATAAAATTTACAGATTTAAAAACTGTACACAGGTTGATTTAATCAGGGCACAACTAAACAGGTAAATAAAGCTCCCCGCAGCAAGCGGCGGGGTATCAAGCGGAATTACACCGGAGCCTGCCCGCCTTTCTATCCTCCGTAGCAGGCGACTGCGGAGGAGGGGCGCGCTCTGAGAGCTATGGCGCGGTCGCCCCGCCCCGCCATCTTGCCGGGCAGTGGCTTGGCGAAGGCCGATCATCCCTGTGGCGAGCCACAGGGTATTCCGGCGAAGGCGAATAAAGTTAACCTATAACATTACAAACCTCATTTCTTAATCTGCGCCTAAAACCCTACACATATGCCCTATATGTCTGACCCACGATTAAAAATCTGAAATAAAAGTACGCAACTGTCTGATTTTCCGAGTAAACAGAAATTTTTTGTCATGAATAAAAAATCCCTTGACATTTTAGTTTGATTTCGTATTATCTTGTATCGTATTATTTGGTATCAAATTTTTCAATAATATCGAAACGGAGAAAACAGAATGATTAAACAGGAAATGATCGAAAGGATCAGGCATTACCTGGAAAAAATGCCGGATATTGATGCAGGGATAGTAATAGAGTGTCTTTCTCTCCTCACCCTCCATCATGAGGTGGACCTGCTCTCTGAGATCCTTCACAGCAGATTGGGATTCAATGCCAGGCAGATGGAGACGCTTGAGGCACTTTTTCACCACCCTGACCGGACCCTTACCCCTGCCCAGCTGACTGATGTGGTACATCTCACACGCTCCTCTATGACCAGCAACCTCGATTCCCTTGAACGAAAGGGATATCTCTCCCGCTCTGCCCATAAGGGTGACCGGCGCATGATCGCTGTAACCCTGACCGAAAAGGGAATGAAGTTTTGCGAGGAGAAATTGCCTGTCCGATATCATGACATGGCAAAGCTGGCAGGGCTGCTGTCTCATGATGATAGGCGACTCCTATATGATGCCTATACCAGAATCACGGAGTTTCTTAAACAAGCATTAAAGGAGGATTCAATTGAATTTATCAAGACAAGCCCTGCAAGGGCATAAAATATTGCGACCCTTTGGACTGCTATTGACTGTGATATTCATCACTACAGTCCTGGGATGTGCCGCAGACTTCAATCAAACGCGGAGCAGACACGCAGAGGAATTCCCTCAGAAGCTCACACAAAAAAGTCAGGAGTTAGTCAGGGTTGATGAGCCTCTTGCCCTGGATGCGTGCATAAAGATAGCTCTTGAAAACAACCTTAACATCAAGATAGCCGACATAAAGGGAACGCTGGCAGGGATCGACAGGAATATAGCCTTCAGCTATTTTCTGCCCTATGTAGATGTGCAGGTTACCCGCTTGAATAATGATGAACAGCAGCTTCAGAAGGCTATGGGCAATTACCTTGCCATGGCGGACCAGAATATAACACAGAGCGTCATCAGCGCCCAGCTTGCAGTCTTTAATCCCCAGACATGGTTTCTCTACAGCGCTTATAAAAAAGGCGAGGACATGCAGCGCCTTGTTGAGGAACGCGTAAGACAGGCCATAAGATTGCAGGTAACCGCCCTTTATATGGCGTGTCTATCGCAGGAGTCATCGGGAAAGGCCATCGAGACATCAGTGGAACAGGCACAAGCACTTGTCAAACAGACGGAGGCATTCCGGAGGGAAGGTCTTATATTAAAAAGCGACCTTGAGGGGGTAAAAGTATTTCTCAGTTCTCAGCAGAACAACCTCCTTGACAATCAGAGACTTCAGAAGAGCACAAAGGCAGAACTTATGGAGGCCATGGGACTTTCGCCCCTCACAGTTATATTGCTCAAGGGTGTCCCTTCTCTGACCGTAGAGAATGAGGACCTTAATCAACAGATCTATGAAGCATTGGTTAAACGGCCGGAGATGAAGATGTCCGATACGAATATCGCGGTCAAGGAAGACGCGGTCAAGATAGCCATCGCGGGCTTTTTCCCTATGGTAGGCCTCTTCACTGAATATACAAACAGCAGCAATTCCTATCAGTATTATGAAAATATCTGGAGCTACGGCATCTCAGGTGTGCTGACTGTTTTCGACGGTTTCGCAAACATACAGGAATACAAGGCCGCCAAGCAGGAACGAACACAGGCGATGATCGAGAGAGAGCAGCAATGCCTGAAGATCATTCTTGAAGTGATCAAGGCCAGGGACCTGCTCGACAAGGCGAAAGACATGAGGGACCTTTTATCCAGAGAGGCAGACGCCTCATCAAGATCACTCAGAGAAATTGAGGCACAGTGGGATGAGGGTCTGGTGACAGCATCGGATAAATTGAAGGCAGCAAGCCGCAACGCAACGGCGGAGGCCAATCTGGCCCTTGCAAATTATCAATATCAGGTGGCTGCGGCCTCCATGATCGACGTAATGGGACTATCAGGAAAGGAATAATAAAGTGGAAAAATTGACTAAACTATCTATTTCAGCAGGGATACTAATAACATTATGTGCAGGCTGGCTTGTCTATGATTATCATTCGACAAACAATGCAACGGCGCAGGGCGATTCTTCTCAGACGGCAGGCAAAAAGACATCA
>JBFYXR010000438.1:0-2828 GCA_041310455.1 Desulfobacteraceae bacterium
TGAAATCAGGATCATGAGTCCTTCGACATTGCTCAGGATTATGAACCGGTCAAATGGCCTGTCGAATGAGCCGCAGAATGACAGGATTTATCTACATTATAATTTGGGTCCTTCCCTGTGCCTTGCGCCCTGAGCCATGTGCCGCCTCGCACAACCTCAAAACACCAGAATATATATGCGCTCCAAAATCTTAATCCAGCGCATTATTTCCGCCTATACAAGTATACTTACAGCCGGCTTCCGTCTCTTGATATCAGGCATCATCTCCTCGATAGTCTCCTCCCCCTTCCTGACATCACAGGACACAGTAAGATTCTTTACGCCCAGTGCATTGAGTCCCTTCTCAAGCAGATGGAGATTATCTTGCACGATCTCTGCCCTCCCCTCGTCATCCATCAGTATCCTTACGGATGTCCCGGATTCAATCATCGCCACGTTGGCCTGGAACCGGCCGAGCTGCGTGAACTCAAGGAGGACGGAAAAAAACAAGCCGCCCTTTTCATCCCTCTTCTTTGAGAATATCTCGGCCCCTAAAAAACCGTCTTCTTCAAAACCCGGGATAAAGAACAGCCACCCCAGGCCCTGCTCCATTGCCGAGAGATTCAGCTGCTGATTGCCTTCGATCAGGTTAAGGGCCTGCTTTATCTTCATCATCAGGGCATCATCACCGTCAGCCCCTTCAGAAAAAAGACCCTTTTGCAGTGAGAGGAGTATGCCCTTCAGATCGCCCTTCAGGAGCTTCTTCAAGGGGCTGTTTTTTTCATCCGACAGAAAATCGGCCACCTTGCTTTCCCAGAACAGGCCGCCGGCCATGATATTTTCCTTTACCCCTATCCCGCTGCTGTCCTTTGAACCGGCATAAAGGATCAGGGGCATAAGCTGGCGAAGGTTCTGGAGCCCCTGCGCCGATGTCCTGCTCAACCCGTCCTGTTCCAGGGCGCCTTTTAATTCCGTTAAAATGCCGCTCAGGGTTTCCTTTGGCGCATTTGGTGATGCTGCCGTAAGGGTCTGGGGGGTTTTGCCGACAGGCGGTTCGATGAGCCTTAGTTCGATCTTTGAACCTGCAATGCCCACCTGGAAAAGATGTCTGCTCCCCTCCGGAAGGTCCGGGCCGGTCGGGACATTCAGCTGTCTCCCGTTAGCCGACAGCACCATCCCGCCTTCGGGGAGTTTGCGGACAACCGTGGCCCTTATCAGGTCTCCATTTTTCAGATTGACCCTGGCGTCCTGGGGATTAATCTGGAAGGAACGTTCTTGACCGGTAATATCGGATATGTTGAGGGACATATTTTTCCACTGAGATGAATTTTCAGTTCCCGTTTGCAGCTTATGGGATAATTCCCAATTATTCTTTCCTACCCTCTCAGGGAGGATTAAGGTGGGGTCTCATGAGGTTTTTGCTTTATTACTAATATTGCAAGACCCCCTCCCGACCTCCCCCTAAGAGGGGGAGAGTACATCCATGTCGCCGGAATTTTGATTCAAAGGTTAAGAAAACTTGATCATCTTGAATCGGGTTTCTGCTTTTCCTGGCCGGAATGGTTCTGGAACTTTATCAGCAGGTCTATCTCATCAACGGTCATGCCCATATGCTGGGCTATCTCCTCTCTTGGCAGCCCCCTGGAGATAAGGGCCTTTATTGACGACCTTATCTGGTCGGAATTCTTGGGGAGGTTTTTAGAGCCGCCGGGATTTGCGCCCAGATCCCTTGCCGCATCCTTGACCCGCCTGCATGTCTCTTCAGCCCTTTCAAGCGTCTCATCAAGCTGCCCGAGTATCCGGCTGCTGAGCTTTCGTTTTTCCTCAAGGTTTTTATCGAGGCTGATGCTCAGCTCCCTGATCTCCGCAAGTATCCCCTCAGCCCTCCTGAATGCCTCGTCCGGTTCGCCCTCAGGCCTCCTGGACTTCATATTGAGCCTTATAAACCACAGGAGCAGACAGGCAATTACAAGATCAATCACCATCTGAACCATTATCCAATTTTGGATTTCCATTACATGTACATCCATTAAGTCTTTCCCTTGCACCCTGCACCTCGTTCGACTGGCTCACGACCCTGAGCAACGTCGAAGGGCTGCCGCGCCGAAGTCCTGCAAGGCAGGACAAAGGCGGGTGTGCCTTGCACCTGCTTCAGATGATTATATCTATCTTCCTTTCTGTCGGGGGATTCTCTTCTGTCGGCTGAACTTTATCCTGTTCAGGCTCCTCCCGGGCTTCCTTCTTCATTTCATCTTCCGTTGGAACCAGGCCGTCTTCAAATTTCTTTTCTTCCTCTTTCTTATCCTGGTCCTTTTTAGCTTTCCGGTTTTCCTGGTCTTTAATTACGCCTCTTTTCTGAATATTCCAGACGCCGTCCAGGGCTGAAGACACAGGGGCTGATCCATCCATTTTCGAATATGTATCCATATCGAGATTCTCCTTACAGGGAGGCCTGATAACCTCTTCAGATGAATTTCAATTCCTTTATCTTGATTGCCAGGTCTTTCGCCCCCAGGGATTTCCTGAATATCCCGCCCATGCCCTCTTCCATAACGGTCTTTTGCGAATTCAGATCTTCACTTTTCCCGGCAAGGGCCGTCAGATAATCATAAACCTCGGCCCTTACCCTGAGTTCATTATTTTTATAGCGCACGGACGCCACTCCGTCCCATATTACCGTCAGGTCGACCCTTACCGCCCCTCTTGATAAATCAGATGAAGGCGGTATAAAAAACGGCAACAGACCTTCTTCCTGAAGATTGTCATTAGTCAGATCGATCGAATAATCAACCGTCCTCTTTCCCTTTATCAGTCTCAACAAATCAGGTTTAAGAAATAGGGCTGTTCCG
>JBFYXR010000439.1:0-5365 GCA_041310455.1 Desulfobacteraceae bacterium
AAACTCTGGATTCCCGCTTTCGCGGGAATGACAGTTCCAGGTTCTCTATTCATATATATAGCGAATAGAGCATTTTTATTTGCTCTCATGAGAAATTGCATCATTGTTTTGGACAAGATTGTTTTATGACCTGTTTTTTACCAGGAATTTAAGCGCTTCAAAATCCCTTTCATCGTCAATATCCATAAAAAATGTCGGATCTTCCACCTCAACTGTCAGGACATCTTCCGGATTTTTTCCAATTATCTCCCTGGCCCCCGTATCACCGGTAATCCCCATGATGCCGTCATAAAACCTCTTGGTAAAGCATGCCGGCAGGCCTCTTTTGCCTTTACAGACAGGAACGCAGATGTCCTTATCAGATGATCTGAATGATCCGAGCACAAGGTTAATCACATCGTGGCTTAAGAGAGGCTGGTCGCCCATCATGACCATTATGGATGGAAACTCATCCCTGACCTCCATAAGCCCGCACTTGAGTGAAGTGGACATCCCCTCATGATAGCGCGGATTCACGGCAGTGGAAATCCTGCTGTTCATGAGCCTGTCGCCAAGCGAGGCGCTGACCGCATCCGCCTCATGGCCGAGCACCGCCACTATCCTTTCCAGGCCGGATTTAACGGCAGCATCAATAACCATGGCCAGGATTGTTGAATCGCCGATTTCAAGCAGCTGCTTCAGCCTCCCGAACCTTGTCGACATCCCTGCCGCCAGTATAATCCCCGCTGTGGGTCTCTTGTCCATCCAATCCTTTCCTGTTCGCTGATAGCTGATAGCATCAATCTGAATCCTTTCTTTTCAGATTGATCATGACAATCCGTTATATTTGCTAAAATATATCGGGTCAAGAATATTTTTCAAAACCTGATCAAAAAGAATCAGAAACTTCCGGGCATCCTTCTTAAATAAAAAGATGATTACAGTGAAAGTATCAGTGTCAGAGCTACACATTTGACAGAATGATGCCTTTTGTCAAAGGTGTAGCTCTGACACTGTTGCCAAGGTACTGGTCTTCGTTTCGTATGGGCAACGACGATGATTTGTATTTTTTCATGATGTATGCGGCAAATAAGACTGAAAGGGAATCTCTGGAAGATATTCCGGTGAATGCCTTTTTGATAAAGAGGCCACATCTCAGGGTTTTCTATAACCTTTTCAACTGAATGGATCAATTCTGAGACAAAAACCCTGGACGCTACAAGACTCCGCTCAGCATACTAATCTCTGGCGGCCTCAACTTCTTTCAAGGCTTCAGGATGAAATTCAACTATCCAATTATCCATTGGCGCTCTTTACTAATTTCATTTTCACATCTTCCCAGGGGATCGTATCGACTTTGCCGGCATCTAATTCTGAAACCCTCCGCGCAACTTCAAGTCGCCATATAGATTCCAGATCGGAATCAGGTTCCTCTTCAAGGCTTGAGATCAACAATCCGGCTAAAGCAGCTCGATCCTTTTCACTTAGGCCAAGAACACGTTTAAATAAGTCAGCGTTTGAGTTAGCCATAATTAATCTACCTCCTAATAGTTTATGTAGTCAGACATTGCGGCATTCGGAAGAGACAGACTTAATCCTGGATAACTCATCTGTCATCCTGTTCTCGGTATGCCATAGATCATAGTTCTGCTGCATGCGCAACCAGAGCCCCGGCCCATTGACATGAAGGCTATATCGTTTGGGCATTCCATGGAGTCGATGGAAATTGTAGCATAGCATGAGACACAGTCAAGGACATTATGATATGTGGTTTTTGATAAAATTTATGGGATTGAATCTGAAACAGCCCGCTTGATTTCCGATTGAGAAAGGCTGATGTGATAGGTCTGATACGGAAATCATAAATGAGGTGAAACATAAAAAACCGGCAAGAGTTGAGGCAACCCTGCCGGTTTATTATGAACTTTAATTACAGATGCATTCTATTTAAAGGACATCTGCTTTTCAGGCAGTGATAGTTTATCCCCCTCTTCCCTTATCTTAAATCTCTCCCTTATCCGCTCAAGAGACACAATGGTGCCGACCCTGGAGGACGGCGTCAGGAATGATTTCAGCTTCAATTCAAGCATCCGGGGTTTAAGTTCGCTTCCTATGGCTATCACCCCTTCAAGAATGATCTTCTGCAGGAGCAGCTCATTGTCCGTTCTTTCCCTTATATGCGCTGCAAATGGTATGAACAGGAAGTATGCAAGGATGGCCCCGTAAACGGTGGCCGTCAGCGCCGTTGCAATGGCCTGAAGAACACTGGCGTCGTCATAACCGGTCGAAAACAATCCGAGAAGGCCCACAATGCTGCCTATAAGCCCGAATGGAGGGCAGACCTCGGCTATAGTCCTGAGGACCCTTTCGGACTCCTGCCTCCTCAGTTTAAAAAAATACATCTCCGTGGTCAGTATCTCCCGGATCTGCTCCTTGGGAAGGCCGTCCACCAGCAGTCCCAGCGCGCGTTTCAAAAAATTGATTGATGTCTCTTCCTGGTCATCCTGGAGGGATAGAATTCCGTTCACCTTGCTTTTGACTGAAAGATCAACCAGGGTTTCTACTATCTCCTCCGGTGTCCTGACCTTTGTCCTGTATAATGAGCGAAGCACCCTGTACACTATAACCAGACGCTCCCACCTGAAGCTGATGAAGGCGGCGCCGAAGACGCCGCCCATAACGATCATTATCGAAACCAGGTTAAAGTAGAGGCCTATGCTCCCGTTGATTACAAAGCCCGCAACAAGGACCAGGATGCTTGCCGTGATGCCTATGATGGTGTTTCTTTCCACTTTTAAACTCCTTTACCGGACCTCTTGACTGACCCCGTAGGGTCTTTCCTTTGTGATAATAATCTCAACCCGCCTGTTGGCCGCCCTGTTCATGTCATCGGTATTCGGCTTGACCGGCTGATAAAATGCATGACCTGTGACGTAGAAATTTTCTTCGGGTATATTCATGTCCTTCATAAGGAAACGCGCGACCTGGCATGCGCGGGCTGTTGAAAGCTCCCAGTTTGAAGGAAACTCCTCCGTGTTTATCGGGAGATCATCCGTATGTCCCACCACATTGACCATGTATTCGGTCTGCCGGAGGACCTCCGCGACCTCCATCAGGGAGGCCTTGGCATCCTCCTTGATATTCGCCTTTCCCAGGTCAAAAAGCAGGTCGCTCCTCAGGATTATCCTCACCGCCTTGTCAGGGACGAGTTCCACTGAAGATGTCGAACTCAGGGTCTGCCTGCTCAGATCATAGATTTCCTGGATGCTCTGTTCGCCCCGGGATTGCGCATCGCCTGCATCCTGCGGGATATTCTGCGTTCTCTCAATATACTCTGTTTTTACCACCTCTTGAGTGACAACTTTTGTTAATGGGGGTTTGAACAGGTAGAGCGCCGCAAAAATGACAAACATGGTCATCATGACATCGGCCCAGGCCACGGACCAGTGCACCGCCCTCGGCATCTCATTGGCGAACAGGATCTCATCACCGATAGGCCCATCAAAGGGCACTGACATGAATCCGGTCATACCGGACTGCTCCGGGACAGCATGCTTCATTCCCACGTAATAAGAGGCATTTTTTTGACTCTTATTTTGGGTTTGAGATGCAATGACTCCGGAATCTTTCTTATCAGGAGTATCTGTATTATTAGGATCCATATCGTTTTAATGTTATTTTTGTGTGATTATTTTTAAAATTTATGCGTCTTTTGTTTTAGGTTCATCTTTCCATAAAATAACAAGCGAAAATCATGCCAACCGCCGATATCACATATCTTATCGGTAATATTGGATAAATTGATAAAAAAATATTTTCAACTACTTACAGGGGAATTTTTTTCCTGGATATTACCTTTGTCAGGGAAAGATATTCTCTGGAAAAGAGAGGCGGGACAAGAAACAACATCCTGAAAACATTGCTGATATGGTTTAGCAGTGTCCATCCGAAAACACCTGTTTTCGGATTCAAGCTGTCAGCAATTAACTTTCAGCTTTCAGCAAAACCGTTAAAAATCAATTCATTAGCTGACTGCTTTTATGAAACTTCAATTGTTTTACTGGAATATAGCGCCATAGGCGCGATATGTTAATAGTATAAAAATGTGATTCAATTTTAGCTCCAGAGGAGCGGCATTTTAAAAAATGTTAATGCATATAGGATGTAAATTTTTAACATGCCGCTCCTCTGGAGCTATGAATATATCGCGCCTATAGCGCTATTAATATGTCGCTGCTCTGCAGCTCATTCGATGTTGAATGGTCAATGTTCTTCTTTACAGGATTTTCATTCAAGTTTCCTCCAAGATCAAGCTGGCCGTGACAGCGGCAAGCGGCTTGGCTGATTGCTGCCCGCTGAAAGCTCCATCAGTAAATCTCCTATTTTTGGATGGATATCTGTTAACTATGAGATCTGATGAGATAATGGCAGTTATTCCATCAAAGCCTTATTTTACGCGTTGAAATTGTTTTTCTATAAATCGCTGCTTTTGATGTTTTTATGTATATCTATATAAATTACTTACGGGGCTGCAAGCTGCAAATATTATTAACAGTCGGATATTACCTGTTAATCCAATATTTGTCGAGAGAATTTTCCTGTTGCGGCAGGACAAAAAAGGCGGCCGGGATTCTAATCCCGCCGCCTTTATAATTCATATACCCCTTACCACTATTCTCTTTTCACTTTTCCAGCTTCATGCCTATTCTTCATCTGCGTAATCTGTGTAATCTGTGTAATCTGTGGATATTTGTTTTTACTTTATTATCTGTGTAATCCGCGTAATCAGTGGATATTTGTTTTTACTTTTTTATCTGCGTAATCTGCGTAATCTGTGGATATTGATGTCTATTCTCTGATAAATTCCTGGTTCTGGTTTGACTGGGCGGGATCATTCTTCAACCCATTCCTTTCTTCTGGTCCCTATCTGTTAAAGATTTCTTATAAATTCCGATGGATTCATGGCCCATGTCCCATCAGAAAGTTTGTAGGAAACCTTCGTGCGGCACAAAACAAACCTATCTTTTACGCGGCCCTTCTCTGCTTCGGCCAAAGCCCGCAGGCCGGCTGAATCAGAGATATCAGGATGCTCTTTGTATTTGCACTCAATGCCTAAGATCGTTCCCCCGGCCCGCTCCATGACCATATCCACCTCAGGGCCGCCTGCGGTGCGCCAGTAGCAGATGGTTTCGGGATCCCCGGTAGATGCAGAATGTCTTATTATCTGACCAAAGACATGGGATTCCCAAAAGGCCCCTGCAAGGGATGAGTTAAATAGGTCCTGTTCGGAACGGAAGCCTGCCAGGAAGGCTGCGAGACCTGTATCCATAAAAATCAGCTTGGGCGATTTAATCAACCGCTTTGTCCGGTTGCCGAAGAAAGGCTC
>JBFYXR010000440.1:0-6461 GCA_041310455.1 Desulfobacteraceae bacterium
TGATTCATCAAGCTTGCCGTCTACCTTTATCTCTGCGAATACAGGAAAAGCAGAAAGCAGGCATACTGTAAAAAGCGACATTAATAATATTACAGGTCGAAAATTCATCTTTATAAGTCCCTCTTTCTCCGTCATAATACGCAACAAAGAGGGAGAATAGGATTATATATATTATTTGTATATGATAATTCGTGAATATTTTATGGCATTTGACGTCGGTTTTTTAGGCAGGTAATAAAAGTCCTGTCGATAATCGCGGCCAGGGAGGGTTTGACCAGTCTTAAAGGCCCGCGCGAAAGGACCTTTTATTGGTTCGAACGGATCTGCCTTCAAAGGGTTGGCAACCGGCGCTGAGGAATTGAGATGGAGGGTAATGAAATCCCCCAGGCCGGTTGCCGCCTTTGAAAGAAGTTCCTATCCTGAAAGAATTCCCATTTAGGAAGAAGAAAAATGAAAATGTTTCAAGATCTGATAACATCATAGCGGCCTTTCCGGAAATAAGCTATGGCATACTGTGAATATTTTATGACATTTTGCGTTTCTTTATTAAATATTCCAACAAATCTGAAAGGAGGATTTTTTTGAAGTGCCCCATCTGTTTCTGATGGGAAATTCCGCGAAAGGGGAGGGCTATTCATCGGCGGAACTGAAGGCATCTTTAAAAAAACGATCCCGAACTCCACAGAAGGGGTCCGGGACCATTAATAGGGTTTATATTAAATTAAAATCTTGCAGAAAAGGTTATACCGGTAGTTCTGGGTTCACTGATCTGCCTCCTATACTGAGGGAATACATAGTCAGTAACCGCTGTCTTTTCAAGGTTCTTACCCCACAGGGTTGCGGTGTATTTCCCGCTTGCATCCATATAGGTAATGTAAAAATCGCTGGTCCTGTAATGGCCCTGCCAACATCCTGGCACATACTGCTCATGGGTAGCCCAATAGCCTGTTGAAATCTTTGTCTGGATACTGGGTGTTATTGTAGCGCCACTGTCAAGGGTAAAGGTGTGCTCATAGGCAAGGGTGCCTGACCAGTGGGGCGCCTTGGGCAAGTCGTGGCCTGTCAGATCATAGGGCTCTGAACCGCCAACATTGCCGGCCGGCAGTACAATCTGCCCGAATTCGGTCTTCATGTATGCCAGTGAACCGGAGATCTTGTCGAGTGCAGTAATCATCCAATCACCGCTGATATCCAGACCGGCATTTGTCCCTTTATCTGCATTTATGACCAGATTTCCTCGACCCCAGGATTCCGTGAGATTGTCCCATACCTCCATCATGCACTGTACCTGGTAGCCTTTATAGTCGTAATAGTAGGCCTCGGCGTTTAACTGTAGCCTGTTGTTCATGAAACGGTTCTTGCTGCCGATGCTGTAGGAAACGACCTCTTCCGGATCATAGGAAGTCGCCGGAACAATGCCCTCGGTGTTCAGGCCGCCGTTCTTATAACCGGTCGTGACATAGGCGTAGAGCATTTTATTTGTATCTACATCATATTCAAATCCGCCTTTATAGGTTAAAGGGCTTGACTTAACAGTATGCTTAGAGACCCCTGTGTCGTACATATGCCGTGTTACCCCGTTGCTATCGACCCATTCCGTGGTTTCATCATAAAAGTCGGCGTATTTGCCGGTTTGAGTAACATCCATAATTATTATTCGATACTTAATATTATTATTGTCATTATTCCATCTCAAGCCGCCTGTAACGCGAAAACGGTCTGTGATCGGATAGGTTGCCTGACCAAAAGCGGCAAGACTGTCCTGGGGCGACCTGTAGTTTTGTGTTACGGGATTGTCCTCTGTAAAAGCAGAGACAGTTGGAGACCCTGGAGGCCCTCCGCTGCTGCCGTTCTCCCAGGTGTCCGTAGCGCTATCCATAAGATCCGTAGTCACCACATTCGCCTGCCGGTTATTGGCCTTGTACCAGTATCCGCCAATGGTCCATATTAATGGAGATTCTTCAGTGCTCGCCAGACGCGCCTCAGCGGTATATTGTGTTTCTCTGAATGCCTGCGCATTGGTAAGATTCCTGGTTCCCGCTGCTATGCCCGTTATCAGGTCGCTATTCATTGAACGGTAATTTTTATTCATAGTGGGAATAACGGTCAGTTTGCTCCAGCTCATGTTCCAGTCGATCTGCAGACTATGGGTCTGGTATCTGTAATCGCTTTTGGACGGCACATGCCATACATCGGTTGTCCATGCGTCCCCACCGTATGGGATCACCCATCCTGTCTGCAAAATATCCTTAATCCCGTCGCCTGTTCCATCTGCAGTATCTGTGTAAACCTTATTTCCATCTGCATCGTAGAAATCGTCGGCCACGCCGTCGCCGTTAACATCGGGAACGACAAAGTCTTGAGTATTCAAATTTCCAGCCGACCCCGGGACAGGCACCGTCGTCTGAGCACTGCTTTTATCCCAGGAAAATTCTGATGTCAGCAGGACTGAAAGTTTGTCGGAAGGCTTGTAGGACACCTTGGCGCGGGTGGATAATTTATCTGCAGTGCCGCTCCCATCGCTTATATAGGCGCTATGCCTCTGCCTGTCCACGGCAAGCCTTGTTGCCCATTTTGAGGATAAGGGAACGTTGAGCGTTGTGTTCCAGTTCGTCAGATTATAGTCGCCGAGGGACAGGTTCGCGCTGGCTTCGAACTGGTCCGTCGGATTTTTCGTAATGACATTTACCTGCCCGCCGGCGGCGTTTTTACCGTACATCGTGCCCTGTGGGCCGTAAAGCACCTCAACGCGCTCAATATCGTACAATGAAGCTGCAACAGCCTCAGACTGGCCCATATAGACGTTGTCCTTCTGGAGAGAGACCGAAGAGCTGGCCGCATTGGTATCAACGGAAGAACCGATGCCGCGAATAAATATCTTGGCTCCCTGTGCGCCACCCATTACCTTTACGCCTGCGAGGCCGTCAAGGACCTTGGTAACATCGGTAATAGCCTTTGTGGCAATTTCTGATCCGGATACTGTACTGATTTCGATGGCTGTTTTCTGCACATTGACCTCACGCTTTTCAGCCGTTACGGTGATCTCTTCAAGCGTGAAATCGTCAGAGCTGCTTTCCTGTGCATATACTGCCGGGATGCTTCCCAGTATGAGGCATGATCCCAGAAGCACAGGCGAAAAGGTTTTCAATAATTTTTTCATACAATTTTCCTCCTTTATTATGTTTGTGTTTATGATTATGCCGGACGTTCCGGCATTGAATCCATATGTCAGAAAATGGTCTGAATTTTAAAGATCCTCTGACTTACGAATGTGTTAAAAAATAAATTAAATAAATTAAAAATATACTAAATAAAACTCAATCAAATAATAGATGCAAATATCAAATTAAAATAATATTAACTTGCCGTAATTCCCTGCTATATAAGTGTGCAAATATTGTGGATATAATATGATTAAACAATGTATATCAATGTATTTTAATCTAAAATTATTATAAGCATATAATAAGCGTTGATTACAATGATCCATCACGAATATTTTGTGGCATTTTGCGTCAGATTTTATCTGTTATAGGGGATAGATGGCTTTGAGGATTTTCTGTTTGTATGCGGGAGTTATATTTTGAGTGTGTTCTGGACTAAAGTCCTTTAGTGCTGATCTTCAATATATCCTCCCCTTTCAGGGGAGGATTAAGGTGGGGTCTGGCAGGTATTAGACCCCCTCCCAGCCTCCCCCTATAAAAGGGGGAGGAGATATATTCCTGGTATAAATTATTATTTAGTAACCGTGAGAACGATTTTTCCCTTGAATGTTCCGGCTTTTATAGGTTTTGCAGCGCCGTTAACGGTCATGGTCAAGCTGCCTCCTTCAGGAGCTTTAATGGAAGCGCCATCGGCAATAGTCAAACCGGTCAGATAAGAGGTCTTATCCACGGTCCATGTGGATTTTCCATCCAGCGATATTGTTACACCCTTTTTGTCGTCAGTTGCGCGATAGGTATTTTTAACCTCTCCGATCAGGTAATAAAGTTCAGGATGGTTCATGTCGATCGCCTCTCCATTGGGGCCAAGCGTATGCTCATAGGTGGCTGTTGTGACGGCTCCGGTAACAGTCGCATTCTTGAAGGTCACAGTGAGTTCAGCCGAAGCAGTGTTTGCATTGATGATGTCACCAGTCAGGGTCATGTTGCTGAAGGTGGCATTGACATCCTTGCTGGCAGCAGCGCCACCCCCCGGACCACCGGGCATACCGCCGCCCGCAGGGGCGCCTCCGCCCGGAGCGCCACCGGGTGCACCACCTTGACCACCAGCAGCGGGAGGACCACCAGCCGCACTACCTTGAGGTGCAGAGCCACCAGGAGCGCCGCCCGCGCCGCCCGGCATTCCGCCAGCGACAGGAGCACCGCCACCGGGAGCCTGGCCGCCCTGGCCACCTGGCATTCCGCCGCCTGGCCCACCGCCTCCGCCCATTTGGTTGGGATCATCATTAGCCATCATCTGAAGGATTATCCCATTGCCCGGATTCAACGTTGCATTGTCAACAACTATGTCGGTGCTGCCCCCCTTGCACTGGATTGCAGTGGATTTTGTATTGAAAACGCTCCCCTTGTCGATGGTCAGGTAGGCGCCGGACCCCCAGTACATCGCGCCGAACCTGTCTGAATTCACTACAGTCCCGTCTGTAAAAACGCCGTCCCCATCCTGGCTGATAATGCCGTAGTCCTTGACATTGAATACGCAGTTGCTGAAGGTGCTGAGGTTTGTCCCCAGAGAAAAGGCGCCATAGCCGCTTTCAGTGGTTTCTATGGTGCATTTTGTCGCATAAATCTTAGGGCTTGTGCCGACATTGTCGCTTGAGAGGCATCCCCATCCCTGGGCCTTGATGTGTGTGTTGTTATAATAGGCGATGCCGTTACCTGCCAGGTTTGTGGCGCGGAGGTTGCCTTTGGTGCCCAGCATCCAGGGCACTTCCATCATCTTGCCGGGAGCAACTGAAAACTCATAGCCCGCAGGCAGAGTGCCGTCATGCACCTCGATATAGGAATTGTTGACAGTTGTAATACTGTCGCCTCCGACAAAGACAGCGGTCCTGACTGCACCGGTGTTGGTGATCCTGGCGTTCTCTATGATGACCTCAACCTTCCCATCGGTCATGATTGCAGCGCCATAGCCGACAAAGTCGTTGGCCCCGTTTCCGGTAAGGCTTATTACGGGATTGCTGATGGAATATGAGTACTTGGTGTCGCCTGTCACCATGATGCCGTTGAATTTTTCTCCGACAGATGTGATCTTGACATCAGTCGCCGAGGTGTCCGTCACTGCTCCTTCGGCAACAGCTGCTGCGACGGATTTGCCTGCTATATACTTACCGTTTTCTATATAAACAGCAGTCCTGAAATTATAGTTGTCTTTGGTGATATTATCGGTGGGCGTTAGAACGATCTTGCCCTTGTAGTCGCCGGGATTGATTCCTGCTTCTACGCCGTCAATCGTCATGGTCAGGCTTTTGCCTTCAGGGGCCTTGATCACTGCGCCTTCCTCAATCGTCAGGCTGTCAAGGCTGGTTTTCTCGGTAACCTCCCATGTGGAGCCTGATGCAATATCCTTTTTTACGCTGCATGCAGCAAGAGGCATCATAAGGATTGCTGCGGCGCCTATGAGCGCTAATGTCTGAATTATTCCTTTTTTCATATTTATTTCCCTCCTTCTATTATATTTTAGAAACTGTGATTGTTATTTTACCATTGTAGGTGCCTGGCTTGATCTGCTTTGCAGCGCCGTTAACTGTCATGGTCAGCCGGAAGCCTTCACGGGCGGTTACAGTTGCCCCATCTGCAATAGTCAAACCGGTCAGGTAGGATGTCTTATTGACAACCCAGGATGAGCCTGCATCAAGCGACACCTTCACACCATATTTATCATTGGTCTCGCAGAGAGTTTCCTTTTGCTTGCCTATCAGGTAAAAAAGATCAACCTCCTCTTTCATGACAAGCTCTTCGCCGTTGAGTCCGACATCGTGTACAGCCGTTGCTGTTGATATTGCGCCTGTGATGGCTGCCTTCTCGAAATTGACGACCACATCGCCCTGTCCGGTCATTGAATTGACGATATCGCCGCTCATGGTCATATTCCTGAAGGTCGCAGTAATTGCACTGCTTCCTGCTCCGGGACCTCCGGGCATGCCACCCTGGCCTCCGGCCGGAGCGCCACCCGGGGCTGCGCCGGGAGCGCCGGCGCCAGGAGCCCCACCCGCAGGTGCGCCACCACCTTCAGCACCGGGCACTCCACCGGGAGCGCCTTCGCCTGATCCACCTGCCGGAGCGCCTCCTCCTCCCCCACCGCCCTTATTGGGGTCATCGTTCACCATGGCCTGGAGGATAAGTCCGTTTTCTGAGGTAAGCTTTGCATTGTCGACTATGATTGTGGGGAAACCGCCCTTGACCTGGATCACAGCCTCCCTGGTGTTGAACACGCTGCCTTTGTCTATGGTCAGATTTCCG
>JBFYXR010000445.1:0-9220 GCA_041310455.1 Desulfobacteraceae bacterium
AAGAGCTGATCGTGAATGACCGGCCCCACGGCCCGAATGCAACCATATCAGTCTATCGTTCGATGAAAAATTTCACAGGGCTTACCCAGGCCACAGCCAAGAAGATTGCTGACGGAAAGGTGACCTATACTGACTCAACGGGCAGCGAGAAATCCGTCCAGGCGGACAGCGTGGTGATCTTCGGGGGCCTTAAGGGAAGGCAGGATGAGGCCTTGAAGTTCAACGGCACTGCCAAAAAGGGCGTGTACCCGATCGGTGACTGCACAGGCAGGTGCGGCAGTGTACAGAAGGCCACGCGCAGCGCATTCTATGCTGCGTCCCAGATCTGATTCCCTGTTTAAGGTAGCTACATATTGAACGGGGGCGCTGTTATTTAACAGCGCCCCCGTTCAACCATCTATCTTGCACGAAACTCAACACGGGGTGATGGAGGCCCTTTCGCCTCATCAGGATATTGTAAATCAGGACCGCTTAATTAAACTTGTACTGGATCCCGAATCCCAGACAGAATAGCTTTTTGTCGAGTAAAATGCCGTCCGACCTTGTCTCTGAACCATAGATGTTTTTCATCAGTGCAAAGTTCAGGTCAAGATTGGGCTTGAACGCATAGACCAGTCCTGCGGCAACAGTATGCGCGTCAAGCTCGGCCGCCTCCGGCTGCATATCATCAGTATCCATATTGACGATAGTGCGCATGTATCCCATGCTTCCCTTGAGCTTCGGATTAAAGGCATATGTAAAGGCCATGGCCAGGTCATAGCCGTTCCCTGCATCCTGAAACCTGTCATTCTCCCGGGTTGCGCTTTCTTCCAGATAGTAGGTAAAACTCGTCTCTAATTTTAATTCCGGATTGATCCTGTAGCCGACGCCGATGCCCAGCAGGCCAGGGAGGTCTTCCCTCTCCTTCGCGCCGTTTCTCAGCATCCCGGTGTTATCCGTATTGACCGTAGTCTCAAAGTCAAGTTTTGTACTGGTCTCATATCTCATTCCGATATTTAATGAATCATTAGGCGTGATGTTCAGTCCGATAAATTCCCCCAGGCCATTGGCGGCCTCCTCATAATCTATGCTAAAGGTCCGGCCGGGCATGCCGTAAAGGGAGCCGAGGGCGGAAGGGCTTATGGCGATTGATGCCCTGGTTTGCTTGTCTGCCTTGATAAAGCGCATCCCAAGGGCTATTGAAACAAGATCATTAACCTTATAGGCTCCTCCGAGTGTTAAACCATAATAGATGCTCTCTGCCTCAAGGCTCTGGCTGCCGACAGTGTCATAATAGGCCGCGGACGGCAGTGAATAGGGAGGCTGGGTAAGGCCATAATTGGCGCCTGCCAGAAGAAGCAGCCCATAGCCCAGCGTTGTCGCGCTGCCGTTAGCATAGTTTACCTTGCCGCCGCCGCCGGGCAGGGTAAAGGCCCCGAACGCGGCCCAGTTGCTTTTTTTGTAGAGCCCGATCAGGGAGGGTACAAAGGAAGGTTCATCAGACTTGTACTCTGTGTCGCCTATTGTATTTGAATAATCTTTAAGTGCATAGAATGAGCCGGCGTTAAGATAGAAACCATCTTCCAGCTGCATCACACCTGCAGGATTATATACTGCCGCGTCCGCTGAATCGTTTGCCGCGTTTCTGCTGGCGGTCCTGTCATATTCAATGCTGAAATTCTGTTTATTGTTTATGCCTCCGGCCATGATAGGAGAAGCTGTTAAGAGAACAAGCGCAGATAAAGATAAAATGACTGATAACTTTTTCATGGTTCACCTTCCTGTAGAGATTTGTAATCGTTATAATGTGAATTGAAATTATGAGAAAAGATCAATAAGAATACGCTTTTTTAGTGAAGGGAGTATAGATAATTTGTGCCTGTGTGTCAATCCAAGTTTAGCAGCATGATCTTCTCGGGGTAATGTTTAATCGGAACTGAACCTTTACCCCTTTTGCTGCCAGGTGACAATATACTCGGTCAGCTCGTCAGGTCTTTCAACAGCCGGCACAAGGCATGTCCATTCTCCGGAGAATCCCATCTCCCGGGCTGCGAGTTCGAAGTGACACATGGCAATGCCCATATCGACCCGCTGCAGGTCGGCAATTTTTAAGAGGGCCTTGTTCCGCCCGGCATAACCGGCAGTGCGCTGCAGATAAAAATGCCACCTCGTGTTGTCTCTGACTATGCGCCAGGGCTGTCTGTTTGAGGCGGATGGCCCGAGGCGCACCATTTCGAGCGGAGCTGCGAAGGCCCCGGCTGTGCCGGCCGTCAAGGCAGCGTCGAATGTTCCGTCAAAGAACAACGAATCCCATGGGAGCCGCCTGTCCGATCCTGCGAGCCGCCGGACTGAGGCATCGAGCCAGCGGCGTTTGTCCGCGGCATATCCCACGGCCGCCACAGCCGGCATTGTTTCAGGCTCCTCCAGGGAGATCTTTCGGGAAAAATTGCTCCTGTTGAAACTGCCGCCCAGCCAGCAGGTGCCGAGACCCAGGTCGGTTGCCAGCAGAATGGCCCGTTCCATAAGGTAGCCATAGTCCTCCAGGTTGTTTCTGCCCTGTCCGGCTGCGCCGATGATAAAGCCGCCGGCCCCCCGGATGAAACCGTATGTCCCCAGCCCCTTCAACGCGGCCAGGTCCTGCTCCCCGGCGAATGCCAGTTCAAACCGCGCCCCTGTGCCCAGGGGGCCTGTTGTTGATTCGGACAACAGCCCGGATAGCTTATTTACAAGCCCTGGCTCGATCGGCCCGGGGACATAGCTGCGGCATGAAAAACGCCGTTTGATAATCCCGGTTATCGGTTGACTGTATGCTGCCATGAATCGCTGCTCTCGGACCCCTTGAATCCTTCTTTTGTTATTTGATATAATGCATCATGATCATCAAGGAAGTCCAGGTAAAAAATATACTCTCCAGGTCACAGGTCTATGACTATGCCCTTAACGCCTATGTGGGGTGCGGGCATAACTGCACCTACTGCTATGCCCGGTTCATGAAGAGGTTTTCCGGGCACAGTGAGCCATGGGGTGAGTTTGTGGATGTGAACATAAATGCTGCTGAACTCCTGGCCCGGGAGATCAGGAAAAAGAAAAAAGGGACAGTGTGGATAAGCGGGGTGTGCGACGCATACCAGCCTGCTGAGGAGAAGTACAGGCTGACCGGGAGATGCCTTGAGATCCTTATAGACAATGGCTGGCCGGTTGTGATCCAGACAAAATCCCCCCTTGTCCTTAGGGATATTGAGATATTCAAGAGGTCAGCGGATGCAGAGGTAGGATTCACCATAACCACCGCTGACGAGAGGATGCGACGGATCTTCGAGCCGGCCGCCCCACCCATAAATCAGCGGATTGAGGCATTGGGGATCCTTCATGAGGCAGGGATAAGGACCTATGTCATGGTGGCGCCGATGCTCCCCGGGGCAGACAGACTTGCGGACAAACTCAGGGGCAATACGGATTATGCCCTGATCGACAGATACAACTACCATCATGCGGACGGTGTATATAAAAAATACGGGATGGAATGGGCCAGGGATGAGATGTTTTTCCGGCAGAAGGGCGAAGAACTGAGGGAAGCCTTTGAAAAGGCAGTGATACCCTGCCGGAAGCTTTATTGAGAATGATTTCCTTTAATTGATTAAAATCTTTGCGGTGTTAATTACCTGCGGCCAGCCTATAATCGTCATTCCGATGAGACGATGTCCCACCTCAGCGGCGCTATATCGCGTCTCGTCAAGTCGAAATACGGAAAACAGTTTATATCCCTGAATTTATTGACACTGATATTATGTGGGTCTTTAATGGCGCCAACCGTTATTTGTAATTTTACAAATAGTAATTATAATGCTAGGATAATTTAAATTTTAACTGGAGGTCTTTCAATTGAATCCTTTTTATAAAAATCTCGCTCTCTGGCTTATAATAGCCCTTATGATAGTCATGCTGTATCACCTGTTCAGTCAAACCGAAAGGGCTGTTACAACTGTAGGTTACAGCGATTTTATGAATATGGTTGAAAGCGGCAGCGTGGAACAGGTTGTGATTCAGGGCAACAACCTTTCCGGGACTTCCGCACAGGGGAATATTAAGACATACGCGCCTACTGACCCGGAGCTTATCAGCTCCCTCAGGAGCAAGGGTGTAAAGATAACGGCAAAGCCGGAAGAAACCTCGCTGTGGTACCAGGTGTTTCTGGGATTCGGGCCTATTCTGCTGCTTGTTGCGGCCTGGATATTCTTCATGCGCCAGATGCAGTCCGGCGGAGGAAAGGCACTTTCCTTCGGCAAGAGCAGGGCCAGACTCATGGGCGACTCCCAGGACAAGGTGACCTTCGATGACGTGGCAGGGATCGACGAGGCAAAGGAAGAGCTTCATGAGATTATCGAGTTCCTGAGGGACCCGAAGAAATTCACAAGGCTGGGGGGAAGGATACCCAAGGGAGTCCTTCTGGTCGGCTCACCCGGCACAGGCAAGACCCTGCTCGCAAGGGCAATAGCAGGCGAGGCCGGCGTGCCTTTCTTCAGCATAAGCGGGTCGGACTTTGTTGAGATGTTCGTAGGCGTAGGCGCCTCAAGGGTAAGGGACCTCTTTGTCCAGGGCAAAAAGCATGCCCCCTGCATAATATTTATTGACGAGATAGATGCGGTAGGCCGCCACAGGGGCGCAGGTCTTGGCGGAGGGCATGATGAAAGGGAGCAGACCCTTAACCAGCTTCTTGTTGAGATGGACGGCTTTGAGTCCAATGAGGGCGTCATTCTGATATCCGCCACGAACAGGCCGGACGTCCTGGATCCGGCGCTCCTCAGGCCGGGCCGGTTCGACAGGCAGGTGGTCGTCCCTATCCCTGACATAAAGGGTAGAGAGGGCATATTGAAGGTCCACGCCAAGAAGATAGTCGTTTCCGATGATGTTGACATCAAGACCCTTGCCAGGGGGACGCCGGGCTTTACGGGCGCTGATCTTGAAAACATGGTAAACGAGGCGGCGCTTATGGGCGCCAGGAGGGGGAAGGACAAGGTCGAGATGATCGACTTCGAGGACGCGAAAGACAAGGTGCTGATGGGGACCGAGCGGAGAAGCATGATCATTAATGACAATGAAAAGCGCACTACCGCATACCATGAGTCAGGTCATACGCTTGTTGCGAGGCTTCTCCCCGGCACAGACCCAATACACAAGGTGACCATAATCCCCAGGGGCAGGGCGCTCGGCCTTACACAGCAGCTGCCCATAGATGAAAAGCACACATATCCCAAGGATTATCTCCTCAATAACATATGTATCCTCATGGG
The DNA here is from genome assembly GCA_041310455.1 of Desulfobacteraceae bacterium. Classification (GTDB taxonomy): domain Bacteria; phylum Desulfobacterota; class DSM-4660; order Desulfatiglandales; family HGW-15; genus JAFGIC01. Next base: position 5,271 of record JBFYXR010000445.1, read on the forward strand.
AGGAAGGGCGGCAGAAGAGATCGTGCTGAATATGAAGACAACAGGCGCGGGCAATGACATAGAGAGGGCGACGGATCTTGCCAGGAAGATGGTCTGTGATTACGGCATGAGCGATAACCTCGGCCCCCTTACATTCGGCAAAAAGGAGGAACAGATATTCCTGGGCAGGGAGATTTCACAGCACAGGGATTACAGCGAACTGACCGCCCAGAGGATTGACCAGGAGGTCAGGGATATAGTAATGGGCTGCTATGACAAGACCAGCGGCCTTATCAAGGGAAGAATAGACACCCTTCATATGATGGCCAAGGCCCTCCTGGAAAGAGAGACGCTGGATGTTTCATTGATTGACAATATAATGAACGGGACATACGAGCCGCCCAAGGCCCCGGAGGCCGAGGCAGCTTGACAGGTGTTAAAAGAAAGGAATACACCCTGTCATGGGGCGGTCATTCCCTGGAACTCGGAAAAAAGACCTGCATAATGGGCGTTCTCAACGTGACGCCTGATTCCTTCTCAGACGGGGGCAGGTACTATATTAAAGACAAGGCCATAGAGCAGGGGATCTCCCTTGCCCGTGACGGCGCCGATATCCTTGATATCGGCGGCGAATCCACACGGCCCTATTCTGATCCGGTGCCGGAAGACCAGGAGCTTGAAAGGGTAATACCTGTAATCGAAGGATTGCGAAAAGAGATCGGGATACCCATAAGCATCGACACCTGCAAGGCAGCTGTAGCCAGGCAGGCGCTGAAGTCCGGGGCGTCGATAATAAACGATATCAGCGCCCTGAGGTTTGACGGCGGCATGGCCGCTGTTGCCGCCGAGACAGGGGTGCCGGTTATCCTGATGCATATGCAGGGGACCCCGGGCAATATGCAGGCCAACCCTTCCTATCACAGCCTTATCCCTGAAATCATGGATTTTCTGAAGGCCGTTATAGAACGCGCTGTTGCAGCGGGGATAAAAAGGGAGATGATCATTGTTGATCCGGGCATAGGTTTCGGAAAGACCGGTGAACATAACCTGAAGATAATAGGAGGCCTTGACCGGTTTTCCCTTCTGGGCATGCCGGTGCTTTTGGGGACATCAAGAAAGTCATTCATAGGACAGATACTCGGCAAGGATCCTGATGAAAGGGATATCGGGACAATGGCCACAGTATCGGCAGGGATCATGAATGGCGCCCATATCGTGAGGGTGCATAACGTTAAGATGGCTGTTGAGACGGCCAGGGTGATTGATGAGATAATCAAATAAGGCGCAAGGCATATATTCGATTTCAAATCTCAAATTTGAAATTTCAAATATTGTTTATGCTCCTTGCGCCCATAAGGGTGTGATCATGCTTCTCTGCATTGACATCGGCAATACAAATATAGTCCTTGGGGTTGTGGAAAACGACAGGGTCGTCAGGCGCTGGCGCATAAGGACGGTTAAGGACGCCACGGCAGACGATATAGGCATGTCGGTAACGAATCTTTTTGAGCACTCCGGGGTCAGGCCGGCCGATATTAAGGACATCATCATTACAAGCGTGGTCCCCTCCCTGATGAAGGCGATGGAGGAATTTTCGCTGCGCTATTTCAATGTGAGCCCCCTGATAGTGGGGCCGGGCATAAACACGGGCATGCCCATAAGATATGACAACCCAAGGGAGGTGGGGGCAGACAGGATAGTCAACGCCGTTGCAGCCTATGAGAGATATCATTCGGGCCTCATCGTGATTGACTTCGGAACCGCAACAACCTTTGACTGCGTGTCAAAGGAGGGGGAATTCATAGGCGGGGCTATCGCCCCGGGTCTCATTATTTCATGCGAGGCGCTTTTTGAAAGGGCGTCAAAGCTGCCCAGGATTGAGGTGTTTACAATGCCTGAAAAGGTCATTGCAACAGACACCGTAAGCGCCATGAACGCCGGGATACTCTGCGGCTATGCAGGACTGGTGGACGGCATCGTGACCCGGATGAAAAAAGAGATCGGATACAAGGTAAAGGTCCTCGGCACAGGCGGGATCGCACCGCTTATATTCGGTGAATCGGCGACAATCGATCACCTTGAGGAGGATCTGACCATTGAAGGGCTTGTGATCTTATATAAGAGGAACCGGTGACCATCAAACCTCCACGTCTTGAGCCGGGAGACAGGATAGGGATTATTGCCCCGGCCGGTCCGGTTGACAGGGATGAGATCCGGCCCGCAATAGAATTCCTGAATCAAAAGGGTTACAAAACCCTTGCCTCGCCAAATCTCTACCGAAAAAAGGGTTACCTTGCCGGCAGCGATGACGCCCGCCTTGATGACCTGATGTCCATGTTCGCCAATAAAGGCGTGAAAGCCATTTTTTGCGCCAGGGGCGGCTACGGCGCCATCAGGCTCCTTGACAGGATCGATTATGATGTGATCAGGAAGAATCCCAAAATAATAGCAGGCTACAGTGATATCACTGCGCTGTTATCCGCCATATTCAGGAAAACCGGGCTGGTGACCTTTCACGGTCCGGTGCTCAGGGACCTTGTACGGGGCAGGAAAAACAACCTGAATCAGCTTCTTAGGCTCCTCTCTTCAAAGACACCACACGCGATAGACCTTTCAGCCGGTACTGTTATCAGGCAGGGAAGGGCCGGCGGGATCGTCATGGGCGGGAACCTCAGCCTCATATGCTCTCTTGCCGGCACGCCCTTTATGACGGAGGCAAAGGGTGCCATCCTGTTTATTGAAGACAAGGGCGAACCCCTTTACAGGATCGACAGGATGCTGAGCCATCTAAGGCTGGCTGGTGTCATTGATCGGCTTTCAGGACTGGTTGCGGGCAGGTTCACGGAGTGCGGCGATATGAAGGATATCAATAAGATCCTGATGGACATTACATCAGGTACAGGCATCCCTGTTATGAGCGGATTGCCCGTTGGGCACGGTGGGGAAAATAAAGCCATGCCGATAGGCATACACGCCGAACTTGACACGAGGGGCAGGCGGCTTTCCTTTTCCGAGGACTGTGTAGCATGGTAAAGACACGCCCGTTTTAAATGTTGTATTATGCACTTTTTGATGCTACTAATTAAAAGCTGAATAACGCTTAACCGGCTCAGGATATTTGAGGAAAATATAATAATGAATTTTATCAGGAATCTAGGGGCAGCGACATTAAAATACATTTACGGGATGGGGCTTATGGCGATCTTTCTGGCAAAGACGCTGATGTGCACCATTACGCCTCCCTTTAAGGTCCTTAACTTTATAAAGCAGATCCGCTTTATAGGGGCACAGTCCGTTTTCCTGATAGCCTTTATCGGCGCCTTCACCGGGATGGTCCTTGCCCTTCAGGGATATTACAATCTGAACAGGCTGGGATCGGTGGCCTTTCTCGGGCCCCTGGTTGCCCTTTCAATAATCAAAGAACTGGGGCCTGTGCTTGCAGCCATCATGGTAACAGCCAGGGCCGGGTCAGCCATAACAGCCGAGATCGGCATCATGCGCATCACCAACCAGATAGATGCGCTTGAGATGATGGGGCTGAATCCTCTCCGTTATCTTGTTGTGCCGGCACTGGTTGCCGCTGTAATATCCATGCCCCTTTTGACCGCCATTTTTGATTTTGTGGGGATCTTAGGGGGCTACCTGGTTGCGGTGAAGATGCTGGGCATGGAGGCAGGCACCTATCTGGGAGAGATACCGAACTATCTTGACATGACGGACATATATGAGGGGATCTACAAGTCCATAAGTTTCGGCGTGATCGTGTCCTGGGTATCCTGCTACAAGGGGTATTATACGGGGACATCAGGCTTCGGCGCAGAGGGCGTGAGCAAGGCCACAACGCAATCGGTTGTGCTCTCATCCGCCATGATTGTGATATGGGATTATTTTATGACCGCCTTACTCTTTTAGGGTGAAACGTGATACAGATCGAAGACCTTCATAAATCGCTGAGCGGGAAGATGGTGCTA
>JBFYXR010000447.1:0-5560 GCA_041310455.1 Desulfobacteraceae bacterium
TGCTGCCGGTGGCGAAGGAGATGCTTAAAATTTCGAGGTGAAGGGCTCAAGGTTCAAGGCACAAGGTAAGATATCTTTCAAATGAGACACTCCGCAGAAAAAAGCCAGAAAAACAGACCCCACCTGATCCCCGGGTTTCACAGCGTAAAAGAGGCCCTTTCGTCCGACAGGATAAAGGTTCACGAAATCTGGATCAGTGAGGGGAGAGACCCTGCAAGGGCAAGGGAGATCCTTGAGATAGCAGGGATTAAAAGGATACCTGTAATCACTAAAAAGATAGACCTGCTCAATGAAGCCCTTCCCGACACCGCCCACCAGGGGATCATCGCGGTTGCAGGTGAATTCAGCTATCTTGAGCTTGAGGACCTGATCGATTCCTCGATAAACAGCCGGGGCCGCCGGGTCCTGATAGCGATAGACCATATCACCGATGAAGGGAATCTCGGGGCGCTGATACGCACTGCCGCGTTCTTCGGGGCCAATGGGATTATGATCCCGAAAGACCGTTCAGCGCAGGTTACCCATTTTGTAATGAAAAGATCGGCAGGGACCTATCTGAACATCCCCATAGCCAGGATCGTTAACCTCTCCAGGGCGCTGGATATCCTTACCGATGAGGGTTTCTGGGTCATAGGGACAGCAGGTGAGGGAACGGAATCCATCTACGGGTTTGACTGGAAAAGGGATATTGTCCTGGTTATGGGCAGCGAGGATAAGGGCATGGGCCATATGACGAGGAACAAATGCCACCAGGTTGTGGGCATACCGTCTTCCGGCAATGCGGAATCGCTTAATGTATCAGTGGCCTGCGGGGTGATACTCTCTGAGATTGCACGTCAGAGGATGGGTGGTTAAAAAAAACCGTCAATCCTCTGCGAAGGATTGGCGGTTAAATTAACCTCAAAAAACATATTAAAAGACTTAAAAAGTCCTTGGGAACTTCCTCATCCTTTTCCTGCGCCTCTTGGCTGCCTTTGCCTGTTTCTTCTTTTTAGCCACGCTTGGCTTATCATAATAACGGCGCTCTTTGATCTCAGAGAAAAAACCCTCCTTGGTAAGCTTTTTCTTAAGGTCCTTAATGGCCCTTTCAAGCTGATTGTTCTGTACAATAACCTTCATAAAATTTTCCTTTTCTTATAAAATGTAAATTCAGGGGTGAAATAACCACAAAAACAAAAAGCATCCCGACTTGCAATGAGATGCTTTTCCATGCCTCTAATATCATTTCGATGATATAAACTATCTGTAACACATTTAAATTACATAGCAAAATCCTCTAAACATGTTTCAGGGGCACGGAAGCACACGGGGGCCGTTAAGGCGCACAAAACGTCCTCAAGTTTCAAAAAGTCTTTATAAATTTCCCCCGTTCCAATTCCAATAAATATCGGAATCACCCCCTTTTCCACATTAATTCGTATAGATTCTTTTGAGGGGATAACAATATATTTTTATTGGTTTATTTGTCAATAAAATTTAAGAGATAATCCAGATTGCTTTTTTGGTCTCCATGCTATTTCCATCCGGCTGTTATCATCAATGCATATAGTAAAAAAAGTTATGAACATTAATAGAAATAGTCAAACTATTCTTTTAAACAGCGCAAGAAACAGACACTATGAACGGGACAAAACAGAAGGAAAGGAGAGAGGGGTTCTATCCCCTTACTTCAGCCTAACTTGGCCAAATAAATCAAATTGCAAAATTAAACCCATACAGTGTGATACATTTAAAATTTCTATTAAAATTTAACATATTGCATAAGCGTAATGTTACACAACTGTCTTATTATCTATTTATGTTACAGTTATGTCATCTTAAAATTTACTATGACCATGAGCATTTTCAACCAGCCCTTATCATAGGGAATATCTTTTCAGCTTCGCCCCTTATTTTTCCATTTTTGATCTGAAATCAAACCCCTCACAGTAAGATTACTTGTCATTAAAAATCTTTCTGAAATTAAATGGTTATAACAATAATAGTAACTTATATCTTTTAATAATAAATATAAAAAAAATATATCTGTCAATCATTTAAGATTCATAGAAGTAAGTTTATCTGGTTGGCATAATCATTGAAGTAAAACATTTGAGTTTATATCTAAATTTAAAATAACTGCCAGAAAAGAGAAATCAAATGAATCTTACTATCACTCAATGGATCGAGAGGGGCAAAGACCTGCCCGTATTATCCGGAAGTATCGCTAATATTCTAAGCCTTACTGACGGAGGCGACTCGAATGTTTCTCAGATTGCCGATGTTATCAAGCGGGATATCAGCCTTTCGGCAGCTATTCTGAGAATAACAAATTCTGCTGCCTTTGGACTATTAAGAAAAGTTACCACTATAGATCAAGCCGTCATGCTGCTAGGATTTAAATCCTTAAGAAATATAGCGTTAGGTGTAGGTGTTTTCAACCTGTTTCCGCCCAATGAAAAAGATTTCCTTTCCAAAGTGTGGCAGCGTTCACTGGTGACAGGACTGGCAGCACGTGATTTATGTGTGCTGATCAGGGATAAAAGGAAAGAGGATGCCTTTACCATCGGACTTCTCCACGATATCGGATTAGTGGCATTTTATGGTTATGATAAAAACAAGGCATCGGATCTGCTTAAAAGAATTGAAGAAGAAGGCAGAGGAAAACTGCTCGATGAGAAAAATTTTCTGGGACTTGATCATATAGAGGTCGGAAGGCTTCTCGCGGAAAAATGGAAACTGCCTGAAGATATAATTCATGTCCTGGTTCAGCATCACGAAGAGCCGGCAGAGAGCATATCGGATAAAAATAAGAATGGAAAGCTTCCTCAGATTATATATCTTGCCTCCCTGGCAGGGGATATCTTCTACCTGGGTAAAAAAACGGAAAGCATAAAGAAGTTTACTGAAGGTTGTGAGAGGTTGTTAGGTATATCCCCTGATAATGCTGATCATCTTCTTCAGAATATTTATCCGCAACTCATGGAGGTCGCTGCATACTTTGATATTGCCGTCGGATCAGGGAAAAGCTATGAGGAAATACTGTCCATGGTCAATGAGGAGATGGTAAACATCACGATCTCAAACGAAGCCATCAAACATCACCTTACAAATGCATTTGAGCGCGAAAGGGCACTGTCTGCCAGACTTGAGGAGGCCAACAGAAACCTTCAAATGCTGGCAAGCAGGGACCCTTTGACAGGACTCTACAATAGACAATTCCTAAATGAGCTTCTTGATAAGGAATGGAATGGCGCGCAGCGTAGTGGCGAGCCTTTATCTGTTATTATGGCCGATCTGGATAATTTCAAAAGGGTCAACGACAGCTATGGACATCAGGCAGGAGATACAGCACTTAAAAAAGTGTCGGAGGTTCTGGTTGTAAATCTGAGGAAAAGTGATTATCTGGCGCGTTATGGAGGGGAGGAATTCCTGTTTGTCCTGCCTCGCGCCGATTTAACAGCCGCATGCATTGCAGCAGAAAGATTTAGAAAAGCCGTAGAAAAGACCATCATACCCCTTGATGGAGATCAGAGGCTTTCATTAAGCATAAGTTGCGGAGTCTCCACAGTCTATCCTGAAAGGAAAGATCAAAATATAGAGACATTGATTCAAAAGGCTGATAAAGCCCTGTATGAGGCCAAGCGTTTGGGCAAAAACCGGGTAATTTCATATGAGGGTCAGGACATGTCCTTTGGAAAGGTATTATTAATGCATCACCGGTAAGGATGAAGATATGACAGAATCTATAAAAACCATTAAATTAAATATGGATTGGGTGGTTGGCATGAATGACAACAACCCTTCGGCAGGCCGGTTTGCCAGGAGCCCCAAAACGGAAGTTCATAATGAAGAGTTGACTATAGAGGACATAGCTCGCACTTTACAGGCATTGAAAAATTATATCGAATCGAACAGGACGTCTCTGGATATTTCAGTCGACCGGAGAACAGACATGATGGTTGTTAAAATAATCTCTAAAGAAGACGGCAGGGTAATCAGGGAGATACCGTCAGAAGAGATCATTGAACACGCGGCTACGATGAAACGGCTCAAAGGGCTTTTGTTTGAAAAAAATGTCTGACACAGACCAGGTTCAAGCAAATAGGTGACAATCCTATAATCTCCTGTCAGTAAAAAATCTATTAGCTCCCTAAAAACACCTTCTAGAGATTCTCCGCAATTGAGACCGTCCTGTCGCCTAAGAGATTGACATAACTTCCCAGCTCATTGTCGTACCACCCGTAAATAACCGCCTGCGTTATGGATGTGCTGACCACTGTCTGATCGGCCTTCTCAAGGATTTCCGGCTTGATCCCCCTGATCTTTCTAAGGTCAATCGACACATTCGCCGTCCTGGTGTGGGTCTCATGGCCTTCTATTATAGTCGCTGCCCTGGGCGTGCCTATGATGTCGCTTGAGACATTCTGCTTCTCGGTATACAGCAGATAACCCCTCGGGTCCCTCTTTGCGGCCTCCCTGTAGATTCCGTTTATCGTGTCCCTGCGGATCGTTTCCCCGGACAGCTCCTCCTGGAGGTTAATCACCAGTATTATCAAAGATCCTGTGGTAGTGGGAATGCGGACCGACTCTGCAATGAAGCCTATCTGTTTCATCTCGGGTATCACCAGTGCAAGCGTCCCTGCCGCGCCTGTTGTCGTCAGGATTATATTATTCAGTATGCTCCTGGTCTTTCTCAGGTCTGTCGCGTCGGCCTTGGCCGGCTTATCCAGGACCTCCTGTGAGCTTGTAGCGGCATGCACCGTGGCCATTGAAGCGGTAAGGATATTCTTCGGGCCGAAGTGATCGATAAGAGGCTTCATCATGTGGGCAAGGCATGATGTGGTGCATGAGGCGGATGAGATGATATTGTGGCGCCTGGGGTCATAGTCACTGTCATTCACACCCATGACTGTTGTCACCGCGTCATCCGGCATGGGTTTGCTCTTGTCCTTAATCTTAAAGGGAGCTGATGCTATAACCTTGCGGGCGCCTCCGTCAAAATGCCCCCTGAGGGAGCCCTTTGAGTTATCCGCGGGGACCGTGGGGTCAAGAAACTGGCCTGTGGCGTCCACCACGATCTTCACCCCGTGCCTGTCCCACTCGATCTCCTTGGGGTTCCTCTTTTCCCTGAGGATCGTCACTGGTATGCCGTCTATCTTCATTGTCCCCTTTTCATCGTTAAGGTCAGTGATCACGCTGCTCGCCTTGTGGCCGTAGAGATACCACTGGAGTGACCCGTAGGTGGAATCATTTTCAATATAATCCGCCAGGTCTTCAATGGACCTTCCCACCTTTCTGCCCATATTGACTACAATCTCATCAAAATACTTCCTTCCTATGTGGTGCCACAGGGTGAGTTTGCCGATCCTTCCCAGTCCGTTGATGCCTAAGTTTAACCCGCTTTGCTTTCTTTGTTCAGTCTTAATCTCCATTGGCTATAACCTCCTTGCGACTTCTTGAATTTCTAGTTTTCCCGAGTAAATTGAACCTTCACGACCGTCAATGCTTAGCCAGTCCCCTGCCTTTAAATGCACCTGATCAAGGGAGCAGGTGCTGTCCTTTTCCATGCATACAAGGT
>JBFYXR010000448.1:0-2912 GCA_041310455.1 Desulfobacteraceae bacterium
ACTAACAAGATGCCGGAATTCTCTTTTGACGTGCGGCAGTAGCAATACGCCGCTCAAAAAAGGCGCATCGGCAAGGCTGTGGCTGCCCTGGTTCACAATGGCGACACCATATTCCTTGATGCCAGCACAACGGCTCATGCCATTATCCCCTACCTGAAGGAATCCCCTGAATTGACCCTACTTACTAACAGTATAAGAGCAGCGATGTCATTTCTTGACTCTCCGCAGATCCAGGTTATCCTCCGCGGGGGGTATGGATTTGCTTCAGCAGGGATCTACCTGGGCCATTACTTCGCATGGTTCGCAACAGCGCCATTTACTATGAAAAAGTAACAACCGGAGAGTTTTGATGATTAATCAAATAGAAGGCTTGCCTGGCGGATACATGGGAAGTATCCTGTCAGTTAATCTTTCAAAAAAAGATTTCAACATAACCCCGCTCAAAAAGGACATAGCGGATCTGTTTTTCGGCGGCAGGGGACTTGGGATTGCCCTTTTAACGGAGCATTTTATCTCCCTCGAGCGCGAGGGAAAATATAAAAATGCTTTCAGAGAGGTTGATCCTTTCTCAGAAGACAATATACTGATCTTTTCTACTTCTCCGACAACCGGCACGGGCATGCCCACATCCGGGAGGTTTCATGTAAATTGCAAATCACCTTTGACCGAAGGCATAGGCAGCGCTAATTCCGGTGGGCAATGGGGTGTAGCATTCAAGACAACGGGCTATGATGCGCTTCAGATCATGGGCAAGTCGGAGACACCGGTTTATCTGACGATATCGCCCGGCAAGGTTGAGTTCATTAATGCCGAGCTGTTATTGAATCTGAATGTTGAAGAGATTACCGACCTTTTGATTAAGGAATCTCCAAGAGGATCAAGGGTAATGACCATAGGCGAGGCGGGCCGCAAATTATCCCGCATGGCCGCCATAATGAATGATCACGGAAGGGCGCTGGGAAGAGGCGGCAGCGGCGCAGTATTCGGTTCCAAAAATCTTCTGGCCATAGTTGTAACTCCCGGTCGCGGACAAGGGGTCAGGGTTGCAGATGAGGAAGGCCTTAATCTGAAAAATGAAAGCAGTGCAGGATTCAAGGCAATGATGAAGCTGGACCTGGGCAAGATGACCAGAAAAGAGAAGGCCTACGGGGTACTGCCGTCAATGGGAACGCTGGGCCTTCTGGGTATGGTCAATAATTTTGATCAGCTTGTACACAATAATATCCGAAATACCGAACATAACATCGATGACATAGAAAAAATCAGCGGGGAGGCCCTGAGAAATCATTCAAGGATAGCAGCATCAGAGAAATTTCACCTTGAGGTAAAGAAAAAGGCCTGCTTTAATTGCCCCATCGCCTGCACCCGCATGACAAAGATCATCGACAAGCAGGGCAATACGGTCGATCATGGCGAAGGCCCGGAGCTGGAGACAGTTGCCCTCCTGGGCGCGAACCTGTCGATCTATGACCTTGTGGCAATAACCGAGGCAAACTACTGGGCGAACAGGTATGGCATCGATACAATATCCCTGGGAGGCACTATCTCCGCATTCCTGGATCTCTATGACCTGGTCAGTAACAAACAGGGGGAAAAGGCAGCACAGGAAGAAGAGTTTTTAAGGGATATACAGGAATTTATGGCACTCCATGGAGAACTTCGATTCGGCCGCAAGGAGATTCTCCTCCCCCTGGTTCATGCAATAGGGAAAGGGGAGGGAATCGGCAGGCTTCTGGCGCAGGGCTCCTACAGGTTCTGTGAACGTTATGGACACAAGGAACTGTCCATGACCATAAAAAAACTGGAGATGCCTGCCTATGATCCGCGCGGCGCATTTCTCCAGGGTCTATGCTATGAAATGAACAACAGGGGTGCGTGCCATCTTGAAAACGGGTACACCGCCATACGCGATTACTGTGCCGGCTATGCGGAATGGCCCGGGGACCGCATTGAAGGCACGGCCATAGTGGCAAGAAATGCGGCCTTCGTTGACACGGTCATAGATATCATCGGCGCCTGCGCATTTGCGTCGCTGTCAATAACGCTCGATGAATTCGCGTCCCTTGTGAATGCGGTAACCGGCTTGAATTTTAACATGGGGAGCCTTGAACAGATAGCATGGAGGACCCTCACCCTTGAAAGGACTTTCAATATACTAGCCGGATTTACTGACGAGAATGACTGGCTCCCTGACCGATTTTATAATGAATCCATCGAGGTTATAGATACACGCCAGTCATGTGAGCGACAGGCCTTCAGGCAGATGCATAGGGAGTATTATGAGGCGATGGGTTGGGACAATAAAGGGATGCCCCTGAATGCAACCCTTGAAGAGCTGGGGCTTTCAAAAATAGTAGGAGAAAAAATTTCGCGTATCAGATAAAACGTGATCCGGAGCGAATAGAATGTCGGATAAAAAGTATATAACAGAAGTCTATGAAAGGTTCCGTAAAATAGGTGAAGCAATCTTAAGGGTAAACGGTAATAATACCCATAGCGGAAATCTCTCCGTTAGAGATCCTGAAGACGACGACCGCTTCTATATTACCGCTTCAGGTTCACAGATCGGGGCGCTCATTTCAAGGGATATAGTCCCGGTCCGCTTTTCAGGTGTCAGTTGGGGAGATGGGAGGGCTTCTACTGAATCCAATATTCATCGAAAAATATTAACCATCCCCGGCGTGAACGCAGCTATCCATTGTCACCATATTGTATCCGCACTTATTACATTCGATTCCAGTGACAGGCAGATGTTCAATCAGTTTTCCTGTGCGGCCGCTCAGCCCATAGAAGAATCAATCTTTCAGCCTGTGGATATTCACGGGGCAGCCATACTTGGAGGCGTCCCTGTCGGGACCTATAAACAGCCGGTAGGTTCGGCTGAGATGGAGGAACGCATTCCGAAGTATCTC
>JBFYXR010000449.1:0-6419 GCA_041310455.1 Desulfobacteraceae bacterium
TCGATGACCATGCTGCTGGTGATTGCAATTCCATAGGCCCCGGCCAGCCAGTTTGAACCGCCAAATACGATTACAACGCCTATACAGGCAAACATCAGGGCATAATTGACAAACGGGATGTATATCTGGCCTTTCATCTCTGATGATGTATGAATTATCCGCAGACGCGGACAGAAGCCAAGCTGAATTGCCTGCTGCGTAATAGAAAAGACACCGGAGATTAACGCCTGTGAGGCGATTACTGAGGCGATGGTAGCAAGGCCTACCATGGGATAAAGGAGCAATCTTGGTACAGCGCTGTAAAATGGATTGATATTCATTTCGGGATGTGCAAGCAGCAGCGCCCCCTGGCCGAAGTAATTCAGAAGCAATGCAGGATATGCAATCGAAAACCAGGAGAAACGGATAGCGTGTCTGCCGAAATGTCCGAGATCGGCATAGAGCGCCTCACAACCTGTAATACAGAGAACAACCGATCCGAGTACAACCATTCCATGCAATTTGTTTCGTATGAAGAATTCAATGGCATGCATCGGATTGACGGCAAACAGAATCTCTGATTCACGCATGATATGACCGATCCCAAGGACGCCGATCGCCGCAAACCAGAGGAGCATGACCGGGCCGAATATCCTCCCAATTTCACCGGTCCCGCGACGTTGAACAAAAAAAAGCAAAAAGAGTATCCCGCAGGTAATAGGCACTATAGCCGGTGTCGCGGCACTGGTTGCAACTTCGAGCCCCTCGACCGCGGAAAGGACCGTAATGGCCGGTGTGATGACACCGTCACCGTAAAGGAGGCCGGCCCCCAGCACCGCGGCAATTATCGCGGTACGGCGTACATAGGGAGAAATCTTATCCTGGGATATTGTGACCAGGCCTAGAAGGGCAAATATCCCGCCCTCACCGCGATTATCAGCCCGGAGGATGAACATGACATATTTAATGCTCACGACAATTGCCAGTGACCAGAATATAAGAGAGAGGACTCCCAGAATATTATCGCTGGTGGGGGTTATGGCATGTGTTCCGTAGAAACATGTCTTGAGGGTGTATAGAGGGCTTGTCCCGATATCTCCAAAGACAACGCCAAGCGCTCCAAAAGTGAGGAGGAATAATTTTTTATTCGGCCTGCCCTGGGCATCAGATTTTTTTTCGTGGATTGCGCTGTCAGAATTATGATTATTGGCGGATGAAGATGACACCAGAGGAGCCTCCTGAGCCCATTATATTGAGGATAAACTCCCGGATAATTCCGTATGTTTTCCTCATCGACGCCTGCGAGGTTAGCTGACGGGCTCGGACCGAAGAGTGCCCTGCGCGGCATTGCGATACGCCCCTATAACATGGTTCCCCCGTTCCTTAACATCAGGATTCGGCATTAGGCGCGATTAATAATATATCAGCAGAGACTTGTCAATAAGCTTATATTAACCGATTGTCTGCATATGAGTTGTCTTGCATTGGCGGGGATTTTGTTTGCAGGCTGCTCCAGGGTGGAGCAGCCTGTCTCATATAATTTGAGGATTCATTGGCTTGTAAAAATATATCGCTAGAAAGTTATTGCCTTTCCGTACAGGAGATCCGGCAGCCAGGTAGCTAACCTCGGGAAAAACACCAGGAGACACAACAAGGCAAAGCTCATCGTGAGATAAGGAATAATCCCTCTAAATACCTGTTCCGGCGGGGCCTTCGATATGCTTGCAACAATATAGCAGGACATGCCTATGGGGGGCATGACGAGAGCAATCTCGGAAAGCAGGACAATAATAAGGATTGTACCGATAGGATCGAACCCGACGGCCATAAGGATCGGATAGATAATTGGAACGGTGATTATAGCCATGGACATGAACTCCATGACGCAGCCGAGAAGGAGATAGAATATTATTACTATCAGAATCAGCACATATTTAGAGATATGGAGCGCGGTTATTAGTCCCAGAAGGTCACCCGGAAGTCCGCTCAAGGCAACAAACCTGGAAAAAATAAAGCCACAGATTATAATGGGAAATATCTGGGCGTTTAACACGACTGTTTCTATGAAGCTTTCACGTATTGCCTTCCAGCCGACCCGATTGTATGCCGCAACGATAAGGACGCCCACAGAGCCTATTGCGCCGCCAACCGTGGGAGGGTAAACACCGAAAAATATCCCGCCTATTACTATTGCAATGACGAACAGAACGGGGCCAAGCACTTTTAGAACAACGAATTTTTCCTTCCAGGTTGAATGGATATCTACTATGGGCATATCCTGTGGTTTGATCCAACCGCGAATGCTGACAACCAGCATGAACATCAGGGCAAGAATCAGGCCAGGTACGATAATTGCCATAAGGCCCCTGCCTATCGAGGTGTCGGCCAGGATGGAGATTATAATGACCCCCACGCTTGGAGGCATGAGCCCATCCAGCGTCCCTGAGACTGCAATAACACCCATAGATGTAGTTTTGTCATATTTGCATTTGAGCAGCTCAGGAAGGGCAACCTTGGAAAATACCGCACAGGTAGCTATACTCGCCCCGGATGTAGCGCCGAAAACGGCGGCTGCTACTATGGTGGCCATTAACAGCCCACCCCGGATCTTGCCAATCCATTTGGTGGCGGCAGAAAAGGCCGCTTCGGCCAGCCCGCAGTTCGAGGCCAGGACCGACATTAACAGAAAGAAGGGAACCACGGCCCAGGTGTAGGTTGAAGCGATGGAGTAAGGCGCGCTGGCAAATTGCTGCAATGTATAAATAGGACCTCCGATTATCATGGAACCCACAAAGGCCCCCGTTAACATGCAGATGAAGATAGGAAATCCAATCGCGAGCATCCCGAACATGCCGATAAAGGTATAGACTGCAATCCATGAATTGTGATCCATATTATTGCTCCATTTCTTCTTTTTTAATTGACATCTCCACTCCGGTAACCAGCGTTCTGGCCAGCAGGAGGAGCCACACCAGCGTAAGAAAGGCGAACGAGATCACAGTCGCCAGGTTGGCGGGCCATATGGGCAAGTCGATCCCTTCCTTAAGTGTCATCGTTGAGATTGTCGTTTGAAATTGGGTAAAGGTCCGCACCGTGACAAAACCCGAGACCAGCGCCGCAATTACATATTGAATAATCTCAACAACAAAGCGTAACGCCGGATGCATCCTGTCTCTCACCAGGGTGATATTGAAATGGCCTCTTTCCAGGCAGACATAGGCGATAGGAAAAAGGGCGACCAGTACCATGACTTCTTCGGTGATATCCAGGGCGCCCGGGACTGACATGCCGAAAAATTTCGCCCCGATCACATCCACAAAATTTATTACCATTATAAAGGCAATGCCTACCGCGGCAATGATTACGAGCCACCTGTTCACCTTGGTAGTAAGGTTGATAAGGCCCAGAATAAGATCCTTCATGTCCGACCTCCCGAATAATACATTTTATTCAGGCTTTCAGCTGAAAGCTGATTGCTTACCGCTTAAAGCCCTGATTCCTGTTTACTCCACCTGCCCCACTTCATCTCATCCCAGTATTTCTGTATGACCGGAGCCTTATCTGATACACCCTTTTTAGCGCAGACCTCAAGCCAGTTCTGGGTGGAATACTTGAACAGCGTTTCGAAAAACCTGGTTC
Source organism: Desulfobacteraceae bacterium (assembly GCA_041310455.1). Classification (GTDB taxonomy): domain Bacteria; phylum Desulfobacterota; class DSM-4660; order Desulfatiglandales; family HGW-15; genus JAFGIC01. The sequence continues at coordinate 3,619 of JBFYXR010000449.1, forward strand.
TATCCTCATCGGGCAGGGTCTCAATAGTAACGCCGGATTTTTCAAAGGCATTATAGGTATCCTGTTGGATCTTCGTAGCTTCAGCTATGCTCCATTGCGCGGTTTCTTTGGATGCATCTATAAATATCTGCTGAATATCTGCAGGCAGGCTGTTCCATTTAGCCAGGTTAAAGGTAAGGGCCTGTGAACATACATTGTTGTCGCCCAGGCTCAGGTGGGTCTTCCCCAGTTCATACCATTTCAGGGAAATGACCGCGGAATTCGCCATAAAGATGGTATCTATAACGCCACGGGACATGGACTCATAGATATCCGGTATCTGCACGTTAACGGGGATAATCCCCAGCTCATTAAATACGTCCCTCTGATAGCCTGCAATCACGTTCATCTTTTTGCCCTTCAGATCATTCAGGGACTGAGCAGGATAACTTGTGGTTATCCCTGTTGACCCTTGCGCGTTCCAGGATAATACCTTGATGTTGTTCTGCGTCTCCTCTGCCTCGAGAAGGGCCTTGGTCTCCGGGATCTCCTGTGTAAGTGCAGTAATATTTGCAAATGCCTGTTCCCCTGTGACGAGCTGCTCCGTGTTTAATATCTGGTGAAGGGGGAGGTTCTCGGGGAACTGGTCGAACTGAAGGGATATAATGTCTACTGCGTTTTTGGACACCAGGTCAAGGTGTTCAAGCGTGTTGCCCAGGGACCCGCCCATAAACCTATCGATCTTGATCCTCCCGTTTGTCTTGGCTTCAACTAAATCCAGGAGATGTATTGCCGTTTGGGCAGGGGGCTCCGTCGGCATGCCCGAAAAACTGAATTTAAGCTTGATGACCTCTGTCTCAGCCTTGCCTGCTTGACCCTGATCAGCCTTTTTTCCACAGGCAACAATGCTGAACAATAATATAGCCGCAATTGCAAACCCGAACATTACTTTATTCTTCATTTTATATCCTCCCATTATTTTAATATCCGTTATTTAACTCCGGAAGCAGTTTAGATTAAGCCACGAACTATAGAAGATTTTATCCAGGGTGTCAATAAAACAGCCCAATTAGCTGGTATTTCAGATTGAGACGGAAAAAGCTGAAATCTATTGACCGGGCTTCAAACTTAAGATAGGTTTTCGGCCTGTCCCGCGCCAATAAGAAGATACTCCCGGAGTATGTAAAAATTATGTGAATATTCAATTTTACATCAGCAGAAAGGGAGATTGCCGGAGGTCAAAATATTACTTGAGATAATATATTCATGATTTATCAGATACTGAATGTTGTTGCACCGACCTTTATTGTCGTCTTTATCGGATGGATATGGGGGAAGGCAGGCTATAAATATGATAATAACCTTGTCACCTCCCTGATAATGAACATAGGCGGACCATGTCTTGTCTTCTCCGCCCTCGGCGATCTTGAGGTTTCCGCATCATTGATCGGCCGGATGGGTCTTGCAACCATGATTGCAATCATCTTATTCGGCATTATCGGGGCTATGATTCTTAAATGGGCGGGGCTTTCATCAAGGGACTTCCTGTCGCCCCTGATGTTTCCGAACATAGGGAACATCGGCCTTCCCATCTGCCTTTTTGCCTATGGCAAAACAGGTCTTGCACTCGCCGTTATGGTATTCGCGGTCTTTTGCCTGTTTCAATTCACCGTGGGAATAAAGCTGTATTCGGGCGGGTCATCCCTGATGAGCCTTTTTAAAGAGCCCATTATATATGCAGTGACAGCTTCACTTTTTTTCATAATAAACCGGTCAAGGCCGCCTGACATCCTGCTGAGGACAACAGAACTGCTGGGCGCCTTTACCATACCTCTTATGCTCCTCTCCCTTGGCGTAACACTCGCCAGGCTCAGGGTCATAAGCATAAAGCGTTCTTTCCTGCTCGCGCTGCTGCGTGTTGCTTTGGGCTTTGTGGTGAGCCTGGCGCTGTCGTATCTATTCAAGTTTGATCATGATGCCAGGGGCGTATTTGTACTCCAGTGCTCCATGCCTGTTGCTGTCTTCAACTACATGCTGGCTGAACGCTATCACAGAAGCCCCGGGGAGAACGCCGAACTGCTGATGGTCTCCACGCTCCTCTCGCTTGTGACCCTTCCTTTGATACTAAGGTTTCTGCTTTAACAAATTGTCGGATGATCAAATCCTTGACCTTATCCAATAAGCATAAAGAGGCTTGAGGCAGGGACAATAAAACATCTTCCCGGGAATTCCTTTATATAAAAAATCCCAACCAAATTCCATATCACTGGAAAATGGTCAAGACAATTTTATACAACACTGGAATATTGTCAGGCTGAATACTCAGCCTTTCGAATTAAAACCCCCTGATAATGCACGATATTTCCGCCGGCCATCTTTCAATCAAATGGTAGGAAAGTATCGCAGGGCGGCTGCCAGGTCTTGATTCTTTTAATCAATCTGAAAAAATTTAACAAAAAATGCTTGACAGATATTTTTTATTGTTTTACTGTACTAGCCAACTAGAACAGTAAGTAAGGATATAAAAATGATCGAAATCAAAAATCTCTCCTTTGGGTATAAGCGCGAAAAGCTGTTTTCAAACTTAAACCTAACGCTCAAACCCGGCGGCATCTGCGGCCTCCTTGGAAAAAACGGGGCCGGCAAGACCACTCTGCTGAAGCTTATGGCGGGACTTCTGTTTCCGCAGGATGGCAGCATCTCAATCATGGAAAAGGATTCATCAATAAGGCAGGTTGAGTTCCTTCAGGAACTTGTCTTTCTACCCGAGGTATTTGACCTGCCGGCTGTCACTCCTGAACAATATAGAATGTTGTACTCTC
>JBFYXR010000451.1:0-3207 GCA_041310455.1 Desulfobacteraceae bacterium
AAGAGCGTCAGAGGTGAATTCACCGTTATACTGGCGGGCAATGAAAAAGAGGATGAATCCCCGGATACTGATTTAAGGGAAAGGATAGAGGAGTTAGTAAAAGAAGAAAAGGCAGGGGCAAAGGACATAGCCACAAGGCTGTCGACGGAGCTGAACATCAGTTACAGGGCTGTTTACAGGGAATGCCTTAACGTCATCAAAGGGATAAATTCCTAGGGGATCTGTCCGGATTTAAAATATGTACAGTGAACTGTTGAATAATAATAGCAAAATTAATATAATTCGTTTATAGAAGATGGAGGCATGTTTTTAAGGGGAATTATTGTAAGCTATCGCTATAAATGCATCTGGGTTTAAAATAATGAGGCCAATTTTACCAGTGCCGGACTTGAATTGATCCTATGGAGCATAAAAGAAAACTCAAAATAATCAATGACCTTGGTATTCATGCAAGATCCTCTGCAAGGATAGTCGAATTAGCAGGACGGTATGATTCAAAATTATACTTTAAAAAGGACGGGCATGAGGAGATTGAGGGCGACAGCATACTGGCAATTCTCACCCTTAACTGCCCCAAGGGAACAGAACTGCACGCAAGGGCCGTTGGGAAAGACTCAAAGGAAATGCTGGATGAGTTGACAAGACTCTTTGAGGATAGATTCGGCGAGGACAGATGACAAATAATAAAAACGGAAAGAATATCAGGTTGCAGGGTATAGCCGTATCCCCCGGGATAATAATAGGCAAGGCCCGCCTTGTGGACAGGTCAAAACAGAAGATAGTCTATCAGTATATTGTAAATGCAAAAGACCTTGACAGGGAAGTGGAGAGATTCACAAACGCCCTTCAGGCAACCAGGGAACAGATCAGCGCTGTGAAAAGCAACATGCCTGAACAGCTGAAGCAGCACGCATTCATACTTGAGGCCCATCTGATGATCCTTGACGACAGCATGATTTCCGATGCGACAGTAAAGGCCATAGTTGAGGAAAAGATCAACGCGGAATGGGCGTTAAAAAAATCGGTCCAGAAGGTAAGCAAGATCTTTAATGAGGTTGCCGACGAGTATATCAGGGAGCGGTTCAGCGATGTGGAGAATGTTGCTGAGAGGATATTAAGGAATCTGGCGGGAAAGGGCCAGGAGACAATAACCGTAACTGATGAAAACGTGATAATAGTCGCGCACAACCTTTCTCCTGCGGACACCACGGAGCTGAATACATCCAAGATACTGGGCTTCATAACGGATATAGGCGGAAGAACCTCCCATACCGCCATTATGGCGCAGGCATTGGAGATCCCTGCGGTAGTAGGCCTTGAGACTGCCACAAGCGTCATCACTGACGGCTGTCTGCTCATAGTTGACGGGTATAAGGGAGATGTGATTATAAACCCTGATATTAATCTTATATCGGCCTTTCAGGAAAAACAGACCTATTACGAGAAGTACAAATCCAGCATCCTCCGCCTGAGCTATCTTCCGTCTGAAACCATTGACGGGCACAGGGTCACGCTGAAGGCGAATATCGAGTTCGTTGAGGAGATAACGGCGGCAAAGGACCACGGGGCTGAGGGCATAGGCCTTTACAGGACCGAATACCTCTACCTGCGAAGCAAAGGCATACCTGCGGAGGAAGAGCTCTTCAACGACTACAGGCAGGTCGCGCAGATAATACAGCCGGAGACCGTTACCATAAGGACGCTGGATATCGGGGGGGACAAGCTCCTGTCCTCTTACCAGTCGGCAAAGGAGATGAACCCGGCTCTGGGGCTGCGGGCCATAAGGTTCTGCCTTAAGGAGCAGGACGTCTTCAGAAGCCAGCTGCGCGCCATACTCAGGGCAAGCGCCTTTGGCCGCGTTCAGATACTGTTTCCGATGATCTCAGGCCTTCAGGAACTCCTTGATGTCAAGAAAGTGCTTGCTGAAGTGATGAGGGATCTTAAAAGACGGAAAGTGGATTATGACCATGATATAAAGATAGGCATTATGATAGAAATCCCATCGGCTGTTACAGTTGCCGATATCCTTGCAAAGCATGTGGACTTTTTCAGCATCGGGACAAATGACCTCATTCAGTACGCCCTTGCCATTGACAGGGTGAATGAACACGTCGCCTTCATGTATGAGCCCTATCACCCGGCCGTTATCAGGATGATAATGCAGACGGTGAAGGCTGCAAGGGATGCGGGCATTGATGTCGCCCTGTGCGGAGAAATGGCCGGCGACCCCATGTGCGCATCCATACTTCTGGGCATAGGCATTGACGAGCTCAGCATGACCTCCGGCGCAATTCCCCTGATAAAAAAGATTATCAGGTCGATCTCAAGGAAGCAGGCAATGGATGACCTGAATCATATCCTGGAGTTGACAACAGCAATGGAGGTCAAGACATTCATAGAAAAAAACCTGGATAGATTCGTCCCCGACATCAAAGACAAAAACATCTTGCAGCCATCCGTCAGTAATTAGAATCCCACGGAAAATTGATTGTTAAGGTTTTTATGGAAAAAAAGATAATATGCCAGAATAAAAAGGCATTTCACGATTATACGATTGATGAGGTCGTTGAGGCAGGGGTCGTGCTCCTGGGCCCGGAGGTCAAGTCTCTGAGGGGCGGCAGGGCCAATCTTGGCGACGCCTATTCAAGGATAAAGGACGGGGAGGTGTTTGTATATAATATGCATATCAGTCCCTATCCCTATGCCCATTATCTCAACCTGGACCCCTTAAGGACCAGGAAGCTCCTTCTTAACAGGGCGGAGATCAAGCGCCTGATAGGCAAGACAAAGGAAAAGGGGTACGCGCTTATCCCACTCAAGGCATATTTTCTGGGGAGCAAAATCAAGTTAGAGCTGGGGCTTGCCAAGGGCAAAAGGACCTATGACAAGCGGCAGACCCTCAAGGAGAAAGAAATGAAGAGGGAAATGGATCAGGTGAAGAAGCGGCGGAATTATTAGAGTGATAAAACACATAAAGAACCTGCCATGCTGAATTGCGCGAGTGCCTTTGACCGAAACCCGGTCTGAGATCCTTCATCTTCTCCTCGCCCCTTGTGGGAGAGGGCGGGGGTGAGGGGGTGATATGGCAGGTTGACTATGAATGGAATAGTGTTTATACTTTAGGCGGATTCAATTCAAAATAACCTTTCAAACAAGGGGCGATTCTTTTAATCTCCTCCCCTCTTAGGGGAGGATCAAGGTGGGGTC
>JBFYXR010000455.1:0-2771 GCA_041310455.1 Desulfobacteraceae bacterium
GGCTACAATGCCCGAGCCATGGGCAGCAGTGACTGGAATAACATCGAGTCCCTGTGCAGCGGGATCGAACTGGCCCTTATCAGCGTTCCAATTGACTCAACTGAATCTGTTATTAAAAGGATAGCAGAATATCTTCCGTCAGGGTGTGTGCTTGCCGATGTTACCAGCGTTAAGACCATGCCCATGAACGCCATGATGGATGTCTACAAAGGGCCTGTCCTCGGCCTTCACCCGCTTTTCGGCCCCACTACCTCATCCATGGATAAACAGATTATTGTAACAACGCCGGGCAGGGACCCGGATGCATATAAATGGCTGAATGAACAGCTTGCTGCATGGGGGGCTGTCCTGGTGCAGTCAAATCCGCAGGAACATGATGATATAATGGCCGTTGTACAGGCCCTCAGGCATTTTGCAACCTTTGTCTTCGGGCGATTCCTTTTCAAGCACAGGGTTGATCTGTTCCGGACGCTCGAATTTTCAAGCCCGATATACAGGCTGGAACTGGGCATGGTGGGCCGTCTCTTCGCTCAGGACCCTGCCCTGTATTCGGAGATAATATTCGCGTCCCCTGAACGGCGTGCCCTTTTAAAGGAATATGTCAACTCGATAACTGAAGGCCTCGCCATGGTAGAAAAGGGAGACAAGGAGGAGTTCAACAGACAGTTCCGCACCATAGCAGAGTGGTTCGGGCCTTTCAGCGAACAGGCCATGAGGGAAAGCACATTCCTGATTGAAAAGCTGATTGAGAGGTTTTAGCGAATTGACTTATGAAAAATCGCGATTAGATTTCACAACATAAAAATATTAATATGAGGTAGCTGTTATGGAGAAAAAATCACTTTCAGTGCCGAATATCAGCTGCGGCCATTGCGTAATGGCAATCAGGAATGAACTGGGCGAGATTGAAGGCGTTTCAAAGGTCGAGGGAGATCCCTCAAAAAAGGAAATAACCGTGGAATGGGACGCCCCGGCTACACTGGATAAGATAAAAGCAACCCTCAAGGAAATAAATTATCCTGCGGCGGACTAGCTGCCAGACTTACCGCTTGCCGCTGTCACAACAATTTGATCGAGGATTAAACTGCTATGAAGTTTAATAACGGCCTATTCGAGATTTTTCCTCCCACCTTAGGGGAGGATTAAGGTGGGGTCTATCAAATTAAAAGACCCCCTCCAGCCTTCGCTAAAGCTACGGCGCGGCAGGCCCGGCCTCCCCCTAAAAGGAGGAGGAGATTTAATGCATAACATTCAGCTGATGAAAGTTGCTTTTAACCTTGCGGCTTGTGCCCTGGGCCTTGCGCTATCCTAAAACATAGGTCCCTAATGTCTGAAAAAGAAAATATTACCCTCCCCATTACTGGAATGACATGCGCCAACTGCGCAATGACCATAGAGAGGACCCTGAAAAAAAAGGTCCCGGGCGTGGTGAACGCATCTGTCAATTTCGCATCTGAACGGGCCTATGTGGAATACCAGCCTGATGCCGTGTCAACCGATCAGATTATTGCCGCCATTGAGAAGGCGGGCTACGGGGCTGTTTTGCCCTCAGGTGATATTGAGGATGCCGAGGCCGAGGCCAGGAAGGCTGAGGTAAGGAATCAGATGAAGAAGCTGATCGTGGGGATCATATTTACCACACCGCTTTTCGTACTCAGCATGGCAAGGGATTTCAGCCTCCTGGGGCACTGGAGCCATGACGCCTGGGTAAGCTGGATCTTTTTTTTCCTGGCAATTCCTGTTCAGTTTTACACCGGCTATGATTACTATACCGGCGCGATTAAAAGCCTGAAGAACATGAGCGCGAATATGGATGTCCTGGTTGCCATGGGTTCATCGGTAGCCTTCTTCTATTCCATCGCTGTTCTCCTTTTTCCTCAACTCGGGGGGCATGTATATTTCGAGACCTCTGCGGTGATTATTACACTTATAAAACTGGGCAAGCTTCTGGAATCGACGTCAAAGGGCAGGACAGGAGGTGCAATCAGGAAACTGATGAATCTCCGCCCAAAGACAGCTGTTGTGATGGAACAGGAAAAAGAGAATGAGATCCCCCTCAACCTTGTCAAAAAGGGCGATATCGTTATTGTCCGCCCGGGGGAAAGCATCCCTGTTGACGGCATTGTCCTTTCTGGAGAATCAGGCGTTGATGAGTCTATGCTGACAGGCGAACCCATGCCTGCGGATAAGTCGACAGGCGATAGTGTCACGGGCGGGACTATAAACGGTGAAGGATTACTCAGGATCGAAGCCTCTACAGTTGGAAAGGATTCGGCTCTTGCAAGGATTATCAGGCTTGTCCAGGAGGCGCAGGGCAGCAAGGCCCCTGTCCAGGCGCTGGCCGACAGGGTGGCATCAATATTCGTTCCTTCGGTCATAGGGATTGCTCTTTTGACCTTCATCCTATGGTGGATTACCGGCGGGGAATTTGTTCCCTCCATGATCCGCATGGTTGCTGTGCTTGTTATTGCATGTCCCTGCGCCCTGGGCCTTGCCACTCCTACTGCAATCATGGCAGGGACAGGCTTGGGCGCTGAAACAGGGATATTGTTCAGGAACAGCGGGGCACTGGAGATTTCATCCGATCTGGACACGATAGTCATGGACAAGACAGGCACGATAACAACGGGGAGGCCTTCAGTTGCGAGGATCATATCCTATGATCCGTCCATGACAGATGAGGATATCCTGAGGCTCGTCGCCTCGGTTGAGAAGGGCTCAGAGCATCCGCTTGGCCGCGCCATTGTAAAGGAGGCTGAAAAGAGAGGTCT
>JBFYXR010000456.1:0-3121 GCA_041310455.1 Desulfobacteraceae bacterium
GGCTAAAATATTCGAGGAAATACGAATCCCGGTCGTTGTGGTCAACGGAGACCTCTTGCCGATTGATTATGAGGCAAACCGGAGGCATATGTTTTCATTCGAGGCCATTGTCCTGGAGAAGGCGGACCACTTCCTGATGATGGATCGCGCTGAAAAATTCAATCAGGCACTGGAAAAGGCATTAGAAATGATTTTGCAGAAAAAATCTGAATGAAATCATGATCAATAAGAAAGACACCTTATGGACCCTCAGTTTTATAAACGCCTGCATAGCAAATTTTATGATGAGCTTTTCATATTACATGCTGACGGCGACACTGCCATTTTACCTCACCGAGCGGTTTCATGCCAATAAGACCATAACCGGCATCATCCTGTCATGCTATGTAATCTCCGCCCTGGCTGTAAGGCCCTTCTCCGCATATATGGTGGACACCTTCCCCCGAAAACGGCTGTACATATGGTCCTTTGCATGCTTTGTTGCCCTGTATTTCGGATATCTGCTGGCGGCGGCCCTGATATTTATTGCCATAGTGCGCATCCTCCACGGGATTGCATGGGCGGTTATCACGACATCCGCAAATACACTTTCCATAGATATCATGCCGGCGGCTAAAAGGGGAGAGGGCATAGGATGGTACGGGCTGACGGTAAACCTCTCAATGGCGATAGGACCTGTAGCCGGGCTTTTTCTGTACGAGAACTATCCCTTTGAGCTGATATTCTACGGCACGATAATATCTGGGATACTGGGGATTGCGGCGGCACTCTTTATGAAGGCCCCTGTAAAGACGATGGCTCCCCACCGGCCTGTATCACTCGACAGGTTCATCATGATCAAGGGCCTCCCTGTAGCGATAAACCTGATGCTTATCACTGTTTCATACGGCATGGTAATCTCCTTCGCGGCCATGTACGGGAAAGAGCTTATGATCACAAATACGGGCCTGTTCTTTATTCTCCTGTCGATCGGAATCGGCGGTTCGCGTGTCTTCAGCGGAAGGCTCATAGACAGGGGATGGATTCACAAGACATCCTTTACAGGCATGATCCTTCTGGCGGGAAGTTTTGTCATATTTGCCTTTGCGCGCACCGGCATTGCGTACTTCACCGCCGCCCTGCTGATAGGCCTGGGATACGGGATCACGATCCCCGCCTTCCAGTCCATGTTTGTAGGCATGGCGCAACATAACCAGCTTGGCACGGCAAACTCCATGTACTTTACATCATTTGACCTGGGGATCGGGTTGGGGATGATTGCGGCCGGGAAGATTGCGGCGGCATACAACTTCGCCTATGCATTCGGATTCAGCGCGCTGCTAAATATGCTGGCGGTGTTTTACTACTGGGGCATATCAAGGGGGAGCTATGATAAACACAGGTTGGAACCATGAACTTTGATCTTTCACAATTACAGAACTACCAGTGGGCGCTGGGGATTGCCAGCGGACTGGTAATAGGCATGGCGAAGACAGGCCTCAGCGGCCTTACCCTTTTTTTTATCCCCCTGATGGCACTCTCTTTCGGCAGCAGGGCCTCTACCGGGATACTGCTTCCAATGCTGTGCTTCGGTGATTTCTTAGCTGTGGCACTGTATCGTCAACATGGCGAAGGCAAATATATTCTGAAGCTATTGCCCAGCACATTATGCGGGTTGGGGGCCGGCGTCCTGGTAGGCAGCGGTCTTTCCGATAATGCCTTCAGGATAATGCTGGGGGGTATTATTCTGTTCTTGCTGGCACTGATGATATGGCAGGATGCGGGGAAGAAAGTAAATCTCTATCCGAGCGCCTGGTGGTTTTCAGCCCTGGCCGGGTTGCTGGCCGGTTTCACCACCATGATCGGCAATGCCGCGGGACCGGTGATGTCGGTATATTTGCTCTCGATGCGACTGCCTAAAAACACGTTTATAGGAACCGCGGCCTGGTTTTTTCTGATAATCAACCTCCTGAAGGTGCCGCTGCAGATATTCTTCTGGAAAAACATCCACCCCGCTACGCTGGCCTTCGATGCATTCATGATCCCTGTCATTGCGGCCGGTGCCCTCATAGGCTTCAGGGTGACGGGAAAGATACCCGAAAGGGCATACAGGATATTTGTTATAGTGATGACAGGGGTGTCTGCCGTGATGTTGTTCTTCTGAGAATCCCGGCCACCTGATTAATGCCTCTCACGCCATTGTTGCAATAATTCTATTTTTATCTTATGTTTCAATTGAGATAATTTCGGAGAACAACAGAATGGATACTGAAACAAATAAGGATCTTATAAAATACTACAGGGAACAACCGGATGAACAGATTAGGGAGTATCTTCGATTAGGGCGTGATAGCTTTGAAAAAGAAGCCTATGACATTATTCTGATGGAAGCAAGACGTAGAGGGCTTGATGAACAGCCCCCCGAGATCAAAGGTGATGAGAGAGCTCTTGGAGAAATGACCCGAGTCGAGATTCTTGGGTTGTTTTTGTCCGGCCAAACCATGAAGCCGGATCTATATAATGCATTGTGTGCCGAAGCGTTTCGAAGAAATATTTCCCTCGATGAAATCCAGCATCTCCATAGAGAAATTTTAAAAGCACAAAAGAAGGAAAATAATGAAGAGGAAGCAGAAAAGGATTCGCAGCACAGCAATCCTCTTCCTCTGATTATTCTCGAAAACCTTGAGGATGCCCAGGCATATTTCAAAGCCCTCAATGAAGCCGGGATTCCCTACAACATTCAAATCATGGTCGAGGAACAAGATTATGATCAAGCCGACCATATAATAAGTCAACTCCAACCAGATGCCGGCATCGGGGATTAGACGTTTAAAATGGAAAAATTAGTAGTGGAGCAGGGGGACTTCAAAATATTAAAGCTATCCGCAGATGACACAGATTAACGCGGATGTAAAAGACCGTGAAGGCATCTCTAAATTAGACGGCTTGTATAATCTGCGTGAATCCGCGTAATCTGTAGAAGATAATAAATTCCCTTATTCCACAGGAGGTAAATTATGTCTCCACAGGTTTCGCCATCGACAAAGGCAGTTGGATTCTGGTCCGCGGTGCTGGCTACGGTGTTTAGCCTTTTTTACATCGTGGCTCAGCTCGCGGAATGGCTTGGTTGGCTGGGGTCTCA
>JBFYXR010000457.1:0-4237 GCA_041310455.1 Desulfobacteraceae bacterium
GAGAATTACCCTGCAGATCCATACAGGGCACACTATTCGGAGATGGCAAAAAACGCAGCCATTGTCACCGTTAATGAGCACTTCGGGAATTGGCCCAAGACCTATGAGAAGGGTGTTGATAACGGAATGGTGCATTATTCGGATCATATGTGGGAGGACATCCCACCGGTTCATAACTATCTCCAGCAGATGATAGAGGAGATCCACTGTGAGGGCGCCATTGTTGCAGGAGGCAAGGTCGCGGGCGGCGGCATGGGGAGCTTCAACGCTTCGGGCTCTGGCAGTTATAAGGTGGAGGAGGTTGTAACAGAGGCAAAGAAACTGGAGGACAGGGGCTATGATGCAGTATGGGTTGGAAACCGTTACATCAAGAACAGGGAAGAGCTGCGCCCCGTGCTTGAGTTTATGCAGGCAGTCCGGAAGGCAACTGAACTCATAATAGTGGCATGGTTCCTGCCATTGACCCCAGGGAAAAGCAGGGGTCTGATGGCGGCCGGCGTTGGAGTGGATTCCGGCGACCTGGCGTCAGGCCCTGAATTTGAGGAGGTCATGGAAATGATCAGGATGCTTGAGGGCTCGGCCGATATCATCCAGCTGAAGGACACAGGCCACTTCACCGACCATCCCAACAGCTTTACAATGGAGAAGGGCAAGCCGTGGATGCTCAGGTTCAGCCAGGCCATAAAGGAGAGGGGTATCAAGATCATCACCGCTCCCGGCGGAGGCTTCCATGATCCGGACCTGAATGAAGAGTTTATCGCGACCGGAAAAACAGACATGGTCGGCATGGCAACGCCGCTCTTCGCTGACCCTGAATATGTCAAAAAGGCCTATGAGGGCAGGGGTGAAGATATTGTGCCCTGCGTTATGTGCCACAACTGCCATGGGATCAGCCGGACCAGGGGGCCCTGGTACGACACATGTACGGTAAACCCGAAATGGGGGCTGTCGGAGACCAAGAAGAGATCAATCCGGCCCCCAAACGCATCAAAAAAGGTCGGCGTGATAGGGGGCGGACCTGCGGGAATGAAGGCCGCCATAACCGCCGCTGAAAGAGGGCACAAAGTAACCCTTTATGAGAAGGGCGGCGCCCTGGGCGGTCTGCTCAGGCACACGGACTATACCCAGTGGAAATGGGCATACAGGGACTTTAAGGATTACTTAATCAGGCAGACCTATAAGGCAGGGGTGGAGGTGCTCCTGAATACTGAAGTCACCCCGGAGATGCTTAAGGCAAGAAAGTATGATACGGTGCTTGCCGCTGTGGGAGCGGAGCCGGCTGTTTCCAGGATACCGGGCGCTGAAAACAGAAACGTATATAATATCGTAAACGTTTACAGCAGCAAAAATTCCCTGGGCAAAAACGTGGTTATTATCGGAGCAGGAGTTTTCGGCACGGAGACAGGAATAGGTCTGGCCAAGGACGGGTATAAGGTTACGGTGCTGACAAGCGGCAGGGAATTGATACCTGAAGATGCTATAGGCCCCCACAATATGGAGAACCAGATAGACATTTATAAACACCATGAAAACTTCAGCTATGTCCTGGAGGCGAATGCAACCGGCATTTCGGAAGGAAAGGTGACATACAGGGATGCCTCTGGCGGCGAGAAGGCCGTCCAGGCCGACAGCGTGGTGATCTATGCCGGGCTTAAGCCCAGGATGGAGGAGGCCATGAAATTCTCAGGCTCTGCAGGCCAGTTCTTTCTGATCGGCGACTGCACAGGCCAGGCAGGGACACTGCAGAAGACCATACGCAGCGCATTCTTCATGGCTTCACAGGTTTAATAAACGGCCCATGGGGCAGGGCTCAAGGTGAGAGAGATAATAAACACTTTAAAGGCAGGGCCGGAAAAGGCCCTGCCTTTTCTTATACATGATAGATCACTGAACAGCATGTTTTTACCGGCACATCAATCAGAGGCCTTCCCCTAACTCAGGCCTTACGGACATCGGCCTGCCCGGATCTATCTCCAGGATGAGCGATGGTCCAGGCAAGGCTGATTATAAAATATAAGCCCATCAGCGCCACCATTATTCCCAGCATTGCAGTCAATGACGTAATGCCCGTTACGGCAGTGATAACCGCTTCACTAAATCCGGCTAAAAAGGAGCTTAGCAGGATGGAGATCGATACGATCGACATTACCTGGGCCTTATTCGTGGGGCCTGTGTACATGGATGCCTTTGTAAGCAGAAACGGGACCCATATCCCCATCCCTGTTCCGAACAGGAACATGGCAATGAAGCTCATTACCGCGTTGTCCGCCTTCATTATCAGATAATACCCGATAAAAAGGAACAGAACGGCGACAGCGCCGGTATACCTTTTAAATAATTTGTATATCTTTGAAAATACCAATGAACAGACTATGTTGGCGGCCGCCATCAATGACATGGCCACTGATGTTACCTTTGCATCTCCTATACCCCTGTCCATGATAAGGATGGGCAGTTTGATCATTATAAAAAACGCGGTAAGCATCAGGATAAGGCTGCAGAGTGTCAGCGTCCAGACAGGCCTGCTAATTTTTTCCTTTTGGCCTGCCGGGCTTTTTTCAGGCCTGCTGAGTCTTTCAGGCGGGGTTCCGGGTAGTGCAAAAAATTCCAGTATGAATATCGGGATAAAAACCGCATAGGCCAGGAATGTGTATTCCCATCTGATCATGCAGAGAACACCGGCTGCCATGGTCAGTGCGATTGTAATGAGGCTTGCCCCTCCGTTGGCATACCCCATCATCGCGACCCTTTCATCACCTTCCCAGAGTTCGGTAATATAGGCTCCGCACAAAGGCACTGCAAGACCGCCGCCGATCCCTACGATTACTCTTAATACCAGTATCTGAAAGATACTGCCGTTGATAAACGCCCCACCCACGCCGCCAAAAATAAAAATGGCAAGTGCGATAAGCAGGATGTTTCTTTTGCTGAAATAATAGGATAATTTCCCGCTGATTAAATTTGCTATGATGACAAAGATCATCGGAAGGCTCAGGATCATTGATATCGATGTAGGGCTGGCGTCCGGGAATGCCTTTTGTATATAGGCAAGCGCGCTTGCCACCAGGCCAATGTCCAGCTGAACTAAATAAATCAGCGCCACTGCAATCTTTACAGACAATCCGTATTTTTTAGCCATGTCTCAATACCTGCGATACTGGTTGGTAAATTTGACAGAACACCAAATATGAGCCGGGATGTATGAAGCTATTTTATGTAAAATGAAACGGTTTAATGAATTACTTGTTCATTCCTTCAATATCCAGAGTATCCAGGAGAACCTGGGATTCGCCTTTCTCTGCGGCCTTCTTCTTTGCCTCCCAATGGCTCACATCATGCTCGCCGATAGGGCTGCTGACCGCGCAGAACATCTCTGAACCGAAGGCATTCCACAGATCTTTTGCCAGTGCCTCTTTCCATGGCTTGCGCAGAACCTGTACAGAGACGTGCCTGGTAGCCCTGTTGGCACATTTGATTATCATCTCGGCCAGCTCCTGCGCACGCTTCCATATCTTCTCACGGGGCATAACCTCATTAACCATGCCTATTTCCAACGCGGTTTTAGCGTCAATAGTCTGCCCGGTAAGCATCATATAATTTGCCCTCTTTATGCCCATTATCTGCTGAAGGCATATCTGAATGCCGTCGCCTGGAACGATATTAATGGGATAATGCATATCGGCTATAAAAGCATCTTCAGCCATTAGTGTAACATCGCAGAATAATGCCATCTCTGTATGGAAGCCAGGCCCGTTGATAACTCCGATTGTGGGAATGGCCACATCATTTATCAGGCCTTCACAGATACGGGGGCCGTCATGATACATGTGCTCGTAGTGAACCCATCCCTTGTGTTTCATTTCATCGATCTCCAGATTGATTCCATCGATATACTGGTCTCCCTCACCGCCAAGTATAAGGCACTCGGTGGACTCATCCTGCCCTACATACTTGCAGAGCTGCCAGACCGCCCTGTGTATATCCAGCCTCCATACCATGGACCCGCTCTCAGTATGCCATTTGGCCGTCATTATGCCCAGGTCATCACGGGTAAGTTTGAAGTGGTCTTTAAATTTTGGGGCATACTCTTCGAAGTCAATCTGCGGGATACAGGTCGGAGCAACTTTATAACCTTTTTTCTGTTCAGGTTCCAGGTGCTTTGTAACAAATAAATGTTCGCGTTTTTCTGGCATCTTAGAATCCTCCTTGTTAATTTATTTTAGATTACATATTTTCA
>JBFYXR010000460.1:0-3572 GCA_041310455.1 Desulfobacteraceae bacterium
CACGTTGTGCGGTTCGGGATGCGGCGTCCTGAGGTTTTTAGTTTCTTATGGACGCCCCTTTGATTCATACTGCATTTAAAGGATAATAAAGGCAGACACTGTGTTTTCCTTTTTTTATCCACCTGATAATTTTGCTGTGCATCCCATTTTTAATAACTCTTGCAGCAGTAATTCCCGATGGTCACCCTGTATCTCAATAGTGCCTGATTTTACAGTACCGCCTGTCCCGCATTTTTGTTTGAGTTGCTTCGCTATATTTTTTAGACCTTGTTCATCGAGAGGGATGCCGGTAATTACAGTTACCCCTGATCCTTTCCGGCCTTTGGTCTGTCGCCCTATTCTGACAACACCATCATTATGAATTACCGGATTGCCTTTGCCACAAACACAGTTGTTGATGGGATTCCCGCATCTCGGGCAAATTTTTCCAAACTCTGTGGAATAAACTACACCCTCGTTTTTATTTATTTTTGCTTTCATAAATTCTCTTCATATCAGCTAGATACAAAAATTAAACCGGGTTGAATGAAACCCGACATTTAATCCTGACACCGTTCTTTTTTCAGAAGTAATCGGGGTCAGAGCTTCATTATTGACAGGCTATGTTGTCAATAGTGATGAAAGTCTGACCCTCGCCTTTATTCACATCATCCTCATTATTTGACAGGATTAATGACTATGTCCCCTTTGTATGTCCCTGCAACTATGGGGATCTCAACGCCGTTCAGGGTCATGCTTGGCTTTGAGCCATCGGCGCCTGTGATTGAGGATGTATCGGCAATGGTAAGGGCTGTGAGATAGCAGACTCCTGTTACTGTCCAGGAGGTCCCATTTTTAAGAGTCACGAGCACGCCATTATTCACGGCCCTGGAGGGGGTGTCCTCAAGCATCCCCAGCCAGTCGTAATGCTCCGCTGTTATGATCTTTTCACCATTTATTGTTTCAACCCTGCTATGCCTGGCAGACGACGAGGAAACAATGCCTTTCAGCTTTACATTATCATAGCAGAGTATCATGTTCTTACAGAAGTATTTCCTGGTTGCGTAAGGATTCTTGTTGACCGGCGTATTGGTTGTGGAATTATAGAAATTGCCGTTGATGGTCATATTGGAGAAATTGGCCTGAAGATCCGTAATAAGATTTTCGGTAAAACTGAAAAGCTTGTCATCATGGCGGTTCGCGGCGGTTACATCATGCTTCGCATCCTTGACAGGAACGGCAGTATCCACAACACTTTTGGCTGCACCCATGCCTGGATCATCGGAATCCATGAGCTGGAGAATAATACCGTTGCCGGCATTGATATTTGACCTGTCGACATTGATAGTGTTATACGTGCCCTTTACAAGGAATGTGGTAAGACCCGTATTCAAGGTGGAGTTTGACACATTCAGGACACCTCCCTGATTTGCGTGCCACATCACACCGAACCTGTCGGAATTCACAACCGTTCCGTTACATAACTCCCCACCTGCATATTCATCCGCCACGATAAGTGCATATGTCGGCACACTGATGCGGCAGTTATCAAATTTATTATAGCATGCCCCTATGGAATACGAGCCGTAACCGCTGTTGCCGGTAATCCTGATATCGCAGTTTCTGGCAGTCACCTTCATGGTATACTGGCCGAAATAGGAAGGCGCCACAACATCGTCCGTGGAAAGTGTCCCCCAGCTTTCGCTGCTTACCTTACAGTTTTCGTAAAGGATCTCACCCCAGCCCGCAGTATTCATCATCCTGTTGTTGCCGACAAGTCCAAGCACCCACGGCACCGTTTCCATACCATTGACATTTCCTGATGCGCGGCCAGCCTGTTCGCTGTCGCCCGCATAACTGGTAAACCTCGAATCTTTTACACGGACACTGAAGCCGCCGGTCTTGCTCTTCAGGGGGTTCGTGTCGCTGGAGGCGAATATGGCGCTGCGCACGACACCCTTTGTCGTGATGTCGGCGTTTTCTATGGTAACATCCGAGTCTCCGAATATGCCTATGCCGGCGCCGTACCCCTCAAAATCGTTGCCGCCGTTTCCGACAAGATCAACCTTGATATCCTTGACGGCATATTTGGAATTCTTTATGATGATCCCGTTAAACAGGTCATTCTTCGACGTGATGACGCCTCCCGTACTTCCCTTTTCATCATATCTGGCGCCCGCTATGGCCGCTGCAACTGAGGCGGCCCTATCGATCTTACCGTTGTTGACATACAGGGCCGTCCTGTAGGCAGGCACAACGCCCCCGGTCAGGATATGCACCCACGAACCCTGGCTTTCATAAAGACGCCCGATCTCCCTGGTCCGTGTGATCACGACATCCCCGGTGTAGGTTTTCTCTGCTATTGCAGTCTCTACGCCGTTTATGGTCATGGTGATATTGCATCCGTCGTCAGGTGCGCCAATGGTGTAATCTTTATTGTCGATGGTCGCTTTGACAGAGCATACAACCAGCGTGTTCTTAACGGCATCTGAACCGCCTTCGCCCCGGCCGTCCTGGGCCTTCACCTTAATCTTATCAGTCGTGACGTTTTTAATGACTGCATTCTTGCCTCTGTACGCGGCCGGAAGACCGCTGTCGGCAGCTAATGCCGAGGAAAAGGCCGTCAGATACTGTAACGTTAGAAAAATACCGAGAAACAACAGTGTAGATTTATTATTTGTCTTCATCCGATTTTCTCCTTTCCTCGCTATTGAATCTTTATTTTGTTCGCGGTAGGAATGCCTCTTACGAGGCACCCCCCGCACAGATCCCAGCGAGCGGAATTACCGCACTAGGCTCCTGCCTTGGGTTTTAACGCATAGTCTCCTACCGTATCTGGACGGACTCACGTTGCAAGGTTCCCCGGTTCAGTGTCCGGCCCTTGTTTAGTCTCGTTCGATTCCCCTTGGCCAGCCTCCTTCTCTCCATCCCCTCCGCCATACGCTTGTTGTCACGCATCTTGTTCAGGAACTTCTTAGATACTATGAAGCTGTCAGACTCCCTGCATCCGTTCATCATGGACGTGTCCTTCCAAAGGTTCTCCATACGGACCTTATCACTTTAAGGCCGGATACAGGGCCTCCCGATTCCCGCGCAGATAACTTCCATGCATGCATGAGGTCTCCGACCCCGCCACCTCCCTATGCCCCTCGCCTTGTCGGTTCATAAGATGTTGCCTTCTGTGTAATTGAAGCACATCGGCACGTGGATTCAAACCTATTACGAGGCTCAATACTCAGCCTGCATTTTCCCTTGTCAACGCTTCACCTGCAATGTTACCATTGCAAATGCATGACTCAGGGCTGGTGCGGGCGGCTCACCCTTCACCATAGGGCACTTTCAGCCCCTGTCACCTGCCGGTTTTCATCGGCGCACTCAATAATGAAGGTCTGACCCCGGTACATTTTGCTTCATGTTCGGTTTCTTCCATGGTAAGGTAAATAGGGAACGTACCTCAATAAATCAATCCAGCCTTTATTCAATCAAATATGAGTTGGCTTCAACGATCTCTCTTCCCCTTCTCACTGAATATGTAATAGCTGTTTGCGTACGGTTCAAAAGTTGCGCCAACTGGCTTTGAGTCAGCCCAAGTT
>JBFYXR010000469.1:0-2562 GCA_041310455.1 Desulfobacteraceae bacterium
ATCAGGGTATGAAATACTCCCTGATCTCCAGGGAACTCATTGCCGATTCTGTGGAGATAATGGCTACGGCCATTCCCTTTGACGGCATCGTGATGCTCGGCAACTGTGACAAGATCATCCCCGGCATGCTTATGGCCATGCTGCGCCTCAATATCCCTTCCCTGATATTGAGCGGCGGCCCCATGCTTGCGGGCAGGATGGGAGACAGGCAGATTGATCTGATCAGCGTCTTTGAAGGGGTAGGAGCGCGGCAGACCAATAAGATCAGCGATAAAGAGATGAGTGTCATGGAAGACAGCGCATGTCCAGGGGTAGGCTCCTGTTCGGGCATGTACACGGCAAATTCCATGAACTGCCTCAGCGAGGCACTCGGGCTGGCCCTGCCCGGAAACGGCACCATCCCTGCAGTCTATGCAGAGAGGATAAGGCTGGCAAAGGAGGCCGGCAAAAGGATCATGGACCTGGTGAAGAACGATATCAAGCCAAGGGATATCGCCACGATAAAGGCATTTGAAAACGCAATCCACATGGAGATGGCCCTTGGAAGCTCGACCAATACCGTCCTTCATCTCCCGGCCATTGCCCATGAGGCAGGCATCAAGCTTGAGCTCAAAAAATTCAACAGCATCAGCGCCGAGACCCCGAACCTGTGCAAGATTTCGCCTGCCGGACCTTCACATATGGAAGACCTCCACAGGGCGGGAGGGATTACTGCGGTGATGGGAGAGCTCAACAAAAAAGGCCTCCTTGACCTCACGCAGATAACCGTCTCCGGAAAGACATTAAAGAAGATTATCGGCAAGGCCCATTCCCTTGACCATAATGTAATACATCCCATTGAATCGCCCTATTCCCCCGATGGAGGCCTGGCCATACTCTTCGGCAATCTTGCGCCTGACGGCTCGGTTGTTAAAAAATCCGCCGTTGATCCGTCCATGCTGAAGCACTCGGGTCCTGCCAGGATATTTGACAGTGAAGAGGCCGCCATGGCGGCTATCATGAACGGCAGGATTAAAAAAGGCGATGTTGTGGTGGTCCGCTATGAAGGCCCCAAAGGCGGGCCGGGCATGAGGGAGATGCTGTCTCCAACCTCCGCACTGGCGGGAGCGGGTCTTGACAAAGAGGTGGCCCTGATCACGGACGGCAGGTTCTCAGGGGGGACCCGCGGCGCGGCGATAGGGCACGTGTCGCCAGAGGCCCAGGAAGGCGGGGTCATAGGGATTATACGTGAAGGCGAAATCATAGATATAGACATCCCTGCTCGCTCACTTAGCGTCAGGCTTGGCAAAGATGAGATCAAGAGGAGGTTGAAGGTATGGAAGCAGCCTGAGTACAAGGTTAAAAAGGGATACCTGTACCGGTATGCAAAGCAGGTCACATCCGCCAGCACCGGCGCCATATTCAAAGAATAACAACCGGCCTTATACATTTCAGTCTATTAAATTCAGGCTCTTCTGTAAATAAGTTACGGAAGGGCCTGAATTATTCTTGCCGGTCCTCTGTCCGCATGTACAGCATGAAACACTTTTTACAAATATTTTACACATATAGCACAATTATTACATATTATTTATTTAATTATTTAAAATTAGTATTATATCAATAATATATTTCATTTCATTCTTTTAAGTTTTTCTGATAATGTATTGAACAGTTTTATCCCCTTAAGGTTCCAGGGATTAATCCGCTTTTAAAAAATAGGTTTCATGTTCAATCTTTTTATTAACCGCACGATTAAACATTTTAAAAAGAAGGAGAAAATTTTCATGGGAAAAAGATTCTTAAAGTCATTAGCAGCTGTAGTCGCCGCAACACTGATTATGATGACCTTTACTGCATGCAGTAAAGACTCTGACAAAACGGCAACAATCAAAGGTCTGGTGATGGAAAAGCCTGTAGCTCAGCCATACAAAATGCAGACTATGGAAGAAATGATGGCCTCAATGGGAGCTGCAGCCGGTGGTGAACGGGGTGGCGCTCCCGGCGCGGCCGGTGAAGCATCCGGCGGGATATCCGGCGGACCTCCCGGAGGATTCGGCGGCGCATCGAATTCAACCCCGGCAGTCTACATAGACAACGGCAGATATTCCGCAGGGAAATCCAAGTCAGGTGTAGTTACCGCGGGAAAAATCGGGGATGAATTCGCTTCGGACGTCAAGATCATTGCTAAAGAAGGGGATATCGGCGGTATTTTTGTCAAAGGCCTGGGCTCCGAATATACCATTGCAAACGCGAATATAGAGCTCTCCGGAAATGGAAACTTCGGCCTGGCCGGTCCGGGCAGCGGCGCCTCGGCAGAGGATTACGCCACCCTTACCATAAGAAACTCCACAATAACCACAAGCGGGGAAAATCGAAACGCCACTGCTGCTCAGGATCACAGCATCCTGAAGGTCTATAATTCGACCCTAACCGCCCATGGCGCTCCCTTTGAACCCGACTACACGAATACCGAACAGAAAAAGCAGCTGGAGATCGACGGAAACAGCCGAACACACGTCACACTGAGCAATTCGCTCAGTTACTTCTACTACTGCACCGTCATCGCCGAAGGGTGAGATT